>CACYHJ010000141.1 GCA_902774165.1 Oscillospiraceae bacterium | reverse complement strand
TCCCCGCGCACGAGCGCCTGTATGCCCTCTTGCGTAGACGGATAGACCTGGGTTTCAAAGCTTAAAACCGCATTCTTCTCGCAGGTCCGGGCAAAGGACAGGATATCCGACAGCGCGCCCTCGACCGACTGCGTTTTCTCGTTAAAGCCGCAGAATGCCTTTGCATAATTGAACTCGCTGCTGTAGAAATCATCAAAAACAGGCTTTGATTCATATACCCTGTCGCCAAGCACTCCGGCAAAGGTTTTCCAGAATGCTTCATAATTGCTGCATTTGCCGTCATTTCTTACCATAGCAGCAGTACCCGTCCATACAGCAGAAACAAGCTCCTGCTTATCATAGCCGTAGGGAGCAAGCTTCTTTACAAGCAAGCCGAAATAACCCTTTGTAAATTCATCGTTATCCATAGGGAGAAGTGTCCCGTCAAGATCAAAAAGTATTGTCGTTATCATAATATGCTCCTTCGTACCGGATTTTTTGAATTTATGGGCATCTCTAAAAACTTGTTTTTACAGATTGGACTGTAGGGCAAAGCCCCATGTATCTTCACTTTTCTATTCACTCGCTGACTGCTTGAAATGGTTTTCAGAGGTTCCCTTATGCTTATTTGTCTATTATATCAGTTTTTTTATCCTGATACAAGCTGTTTTTAGAATCACAGGACTATCTCCGATAAATGATAATGCTGATTTATAATAAAAGCAAAAAGGGCTGCCGCACTGCGTTTATTTTACGCTTGTGCGACAGCCCCATTATTTTACATATTATACATTTCATTGTACTGGCTTTCCGCCTGACTTGCCTTCCTTGCGCCGTTCATGCATCTCGGTGAAAACAGTGTACAGTTGTGCCTGCATCCGCTGCATCTCAGCCCCCTGAGAAATTCTTCAAGTGAGGGCTTATCCTCAACTGTCTCGTCTTCACTCTCCTCTTCTGTCTGTTCTTCATATTGCTGTCCGTCATCGTATTCTTTAATGATATCTTCCGATGGTTCAATACTTTCCGTTGTTTCCGTTGTTTCCTTTTTTTCAAAAGGCTCTGATAATTCAGTACTGCTCTCAATGCTTGCTTCCTTATCAGAAACAGACATATCACTCCCGGATGATACAGCTGATTTTTCGCTATTGCTGTTTTTGGAAGATGTATCTTTTTCGTTGTTTTTTGAGTTTCCGCAAGCTGTAAGCATAGGAAGACAAAGTCCAAGTGAGAGAATGATTGCAGTTGTTTTTTTGATCTTCATAATGATCTCATTAGACAGCTCCTCGTCGCTTTTCGGCGATCCTGACGATCTTTCGGCGAGATAGAGTTTTTGAAATGTTTTTGACGCACAAATCACGTCAAAATGGAGATAGGGGTCTACCGGGGTGACAAGATCATCATCCACCCAGACCTCGCCGTAGGTCGGCTGCTCCAGCAGATTGATACAGCGAAGGAAGGTACTCTTTCCGCTGCCGGAAGGGCCGACAACGACAATTTTTTCCCCTTTCTCAATATCGCAGGAAACGCCCTTCAGAACGCGCAGGGACCCGAAATCCTTATAAATATTCTTAACGCTTATCACTTGCTCTGAGCCTCTTTTCCATTATTTTCACAAGTCCGGTAATCATCAGCACAAGAACGATGTAGATCACAGCCATAGCAAGGTACGGCACCATAAACTCATAGTTTGAGGAGCCGATATAGCTGAACGCGTTGACCAGATCCGTCGCGCCGACGAAGTTGACCACCGAGGTTTCCTTGATCAGGGTAATGAACTCATTGCCCAGCGTCGGAAGAATGTTCTTCACGGCCTGCGGCACAACGATGCGCATCATGGTACTGCCGTATCCGAACCCGATAGCCCGTCCGGCTTCCATCTGACCGGGATCGACAGACAGAATGCCCGAGCGCATGATCTCAGAAACGTACGCGCCGGAATTCAGACCGAAGATCACAATACAGACGATCAGCGAGCTGACCTTGATATTCAGCAGAGGGAAAAGAATAAAATATCCCAGCAGCAACTGAACGACGATCGGCGTGCCGCGGAAAAACGCAACATAGACCGTGCAGATCTTATCGAGCGCTTTCATGATGGGGCCGTGTTTCGGCACGACCTTGACGACCGCAATCAGCGTGCCGATCACAATGCCGATCAGAAGACCGATGACCGCGATCAGCACGGTATTTTTCAGGCCTGTAAGGATCTTGACATAAGCGCCTTTATCAAGAACCGTATATTTAAACAGATCGATCTTGTCGAGAAAACTCATAATAAACCCCTTATAAGCCAATAAGGAAAACCCGATCCCTCGTCAGGACAAGGTTTTCCTTAAAAACTTGATCGTTTGGTTTTTATTTCCCGTTAAAGGAATCGGCGATGAACATAGCGGGAGCCTGATCAATGATAACGAACTTCACGTTGCCGTTGATCATGTCCTGCACCGCAAGGGCGCCGTTGGAGAACGGAACGCACTCTGCGGGAAGGCCGTCAAATTCCCAGTCTGCGTCGCCCTCGACGTAGAACTGACCGGTAGTACCCTTCTGAACACCGATTTTATCGGAAGCGGTCAGACCGTTGAGGATCTCAACGATGGCATCGGCATCGGCAGCGCCGTCAAAGGTGGTGTCGTCCGCAGGGACCACCAGCACCTGAGAAGCGGTGTAATAAGAATCGGTAAAATTGACCGTCTTTTTTCTGGTCTCGTTGATGGTAAGACCGGTGATTGCGATGTCCGCCTGACCGGCGTCAACCGTGGGAAGCACCGTGTCGAACTCGATGTTCTTGATCACAAGCTCTTTGCCGAGATAATCGGCAAGGCCCTTCGCAAGTTCCATGTCGATCCCGGTGTAATTTTCGCCTTCGGTGGACTCAAAGGGCGGGAACGCCGCATTGGTGGCCACGACCAGCTGATCTTTGGAAGCGTCTTCCGCCGCGGAAGTGATGACCGCCGGCGTACCGTCGCCGAAATAATTGTTGATGATCGCGTCCAGCGTGCCGTCAGCCTTGATCTTGGCGATATACTCGTTCGCCTTCGCAAGAAGGTCGGCGTCGGTCTTGGAAACGCCGAAGCCGTATTCCTCATCGGTAAGGGAAACGTCGATCACCTTAACGGCAGCCGCCTTGGGCGCTTCGGTCGTGGCTTCCTGGGTGCCGGGCTCGTCGCCCTGCTCGGGTTTCGTTCCGCTGCACGCAGCAAACGCGGAAAGGACAAACGTCAGGCACAGTACAAGCGCAAGCGCTTTTACGATTTTTTTCATTTTAAAATACCTCCGTAAACTTCTTTTTATCGGAACAAAAATCATTATAGCATAAAAATACGCCATGTCAACTAAAAATATGAATCTGTATGAATTTTTATTGATTTTTTATGTTTTTGATTATTAAAGTAAGGCAATCATCGTCAACCTGCCGCTTGTTTTTCGGAAACGCTTGCAAATTTCATCCGTTATGTTATACTGTAAGTATCCTGTACGGAACAAAAGGAGGAATTGTTATGATTCTCACTGCAGAGCAGCAATCGCTGCTGGACGGCGCAAAAGGCGCGACCATGTCGAAAATCATGCAGACGCTGGTGCGGTACGGCGAGATCTTCGGCGCGGAAAAGATGGTTCCCGTCACGGGCGAATACGGCCATCTGGTATTATCCTTCGGCCTGACGTTCCTGGGACCGGTTTTCGATCTCTATCAGAAGCTGATTGACGAGGGCTGCCTGTCGGGGCAGAAATTCACCTGCGACCCGCGCCCCTATGATAAAAACGTGCCGCAGTCCCCGGTGCAGAAGGTCGCCGCGAAGTTTATTTTCGGCAAACAGGCGCGCTATGAAAAACAGCTGGAAAAGCTGGGAATCCTGAACGACGATTCCTATACCTGCACCTGTTATCTTGACGAAATCGGCAACACGCCGAAGGAAGGCGACGTGCTGTCCTGGGCGGAGTCCTCCGCGGTCGTCTACGCAAACTCCGTGCTCGGCGCGCGCTGCAACCGGAATTCCGGCATCATCGAGCTGTTCGGCTCCGTCGCGGGATTTGTCCCTTATTTCGGTCTTCTGACCGACGAGGGTCGCAAAGCCGACTGGATCGTCGAGCTGAAAACGACAAAAATGCCGGACGCGCAGATTCTCGGCAGCGCGATCGGCATGAAGGTCATGGAAGACGTGCCCTACGTCAAAGGGCTGGACAAATATCTCGGCACTCAGCTGACCGACAAGGCAAAGACTTACCTGAAGGATTTCGGCGCGGCAACCGCGTCCAACGGCGCGGTCGGGCTCTATCACATCGAGAACCTGACGCCGGAGGCCAAAACGCAGGGAGAGCGCCTGGTCAAAGAGGACGCCAAGGTTTACGTGATCGACGACGCGGAGCTGGAGCGTGTAAAGAACGGCTATCCCTGCGTCTGGAAAAACCCGGACGCGTCCCCGAAGCTCTGCTTCCTCGGCTGCCCGCATATGACGCTGGAGCAGCTGATCGACTGGACCGTAAAGATCGAGCAGGGGCTGAAAGCATCCGGCCGGGAGCAGGTTCGCATCCCCACCGTCTTCACCGCGTCGCAGGGCGTCATGAAAGAATTTGCCCGCTCGCAATATGCTTCAAGATTAAAGAAAACCGGCGTTGTGGTCAGCTATATCTGCCCGCTGATGTTTATGGACAACCCGCTTTGGCAGCATCAGCCGGTCATCACAAGCTCCAATAAACTGCGCACCTATACCACGGCGCGGTTTTATTCCAACGATGAAATATTGGACATCATCACCGGGGAGGGCAAATAAAAATGAAACGAGAATTCAAAGGCAGACCGATTGCGCCCGGCGAGGCGACGGCGCAGGCGGTCGTCACACGGCAGGGCTTCAACACCCTTGCCAGCATGCAGATGATGTTCATCCAACCAAAGACAAAGTGTGTGGACCAGAGCAACCCGGATATTTACAAAAAAGAGCTGCAGGATAAGGCGCTGTGTCTGCCGCAGACCATCGGCTCCACAACAGGCGGAATGTTTCTTTATTCCGCGGTGATGAGCGCGAAAGCGCCCGCCTGCCTGCTGTTTTCAAAAGAGATCGATTCACTCGCCGCCGCCGGCGCCGTGCTGGCGGACGTATGGTCGGAAAACGCGAAAATGCCGACGGTTGACCGGCTGGGCGACGAATTTCTCGATTTTGTTCAGGACGGCGACATGATCACCGTAAAAGAAGACGGCACGGTCATTGTCGAAAGAGCATAAGAAAATGCCGGGGTCAAAAACTCCCGGCAATTCATTGAATGGTTTATCTGATTTTTCCGGCTTCCGCTTCGGCAGGAAGCCATTTTTTATAACGCTCAAAATAGATCCCGAAGCTTTCGATATCCTCGGGCGTCGGAGCGACGGTCTCGGACTTCGCGCCGGCAAAGATCCGCCGGTCAAGATAATCCGCAAGGGACTCTCCCTCTGCTTTTCCGGCGCAGTAGGAAGCCAGAAGAGCCATGCCCCAGGGGCCGCCCTCCCCCGCGGTCTCCATGACCTTCACGGGGATTTCCAACGCCGCGGACATAAACCGCGTGCCGGTTTCCTTCGTTTTGAAATACCCGCCGTGACCGGCAATGCAGTCCAGCCGGACCCCCTCCCGATAAAGGATGTCCATCCCGACGCGGATCGTCGAAACCGCGCCCATCAGCTGCGCTTTCATAAAATTGGGAAGGTTGAACACGCTGTTCTCCCCCCGCAGGAACATCGGTTTGCCGGAGGGAATCTTTGTCACCCCTTCACCGGCGATATAATTGTAATTCATCAGACCGCCCACATCTTTGTCTCCGTCGAAGGCGGCTTTCAGCAGCTTGTCATACAGCTCGCTTTTTTTGACGCTGACGCCGAACAAGGACAGCGCCTCGCCGAACAGGCGCACCCAGGCGTCGATGTCGCCGGTACAGTTATTGCCGTGGACCATGGCCACCGGCGCGCCGTCCGGGGTGGCGACCACGTCGATTTCCGGATACCAGCCGTTCAGCGGCTGATCCAGCACCGCCATGGTAAAAATACTTGTCCCGGCGCTCACGTTGCCGGTGCGGGGACGGACCGCGTTCGTAGCGGTCATACCGGTCCCGGCGTCGCCCTCCGGGGGGCAAAGCGGGATCCCGGGCCCAAGCGCGCCGGATTCATCAAGAAGCGCGGCGCCCTCGGCGGTCAGCGTTCCGGCGGGCTCTCCCGCGCGCAGGACGCGCGGCAGCAGCTCCCGCAAGTTCATCGCATATCCCTTTTCCGCCGCGAGCGCGTTGAATTTTTCCAGCATCCCGGCGTCATAATCCATCGTTTTATCGTCAACGGGGAACATCCCGCTGGCGTCGCCTATGCCGAGCACCTTCCGCCCCGTCAGCAACCAATGGATATATCCCGCGATCGTGGTAAAGAAGGCGATTCTTTTCACATGCGGTTCGTTGTTTTTCATCGCGTGATACAGATGCGCGACGCTCCAGCGCGCGGGGATCTTAAAGTCGAACAGCTGCGACAGTTCCTGCGCGGCGCCGAGAGCAAACGTATTGCGCCAGGTGCGGAACGGCACAAGCAGAGCTCCGTTTTCATCAAACGCGAGATAGCCGTGCATCATTCCCGAAACGCCCATGGCGGTAAGAGAATGAATCGTCACGCCGTATTGCGCCTCGACATTTTTACGAAGATCCGCATAGCATGCGCGGACCCCGGCCAGAATCTCCTGCTGCCCGTAGGTCCACACGCCGTCGACAAGGCTGTTTTCCCAGTCGAAGGCGCCGGAGGCAAGCGGCGCGCCGGTATCGTCGATCAGGACCGCCTTGATGCGGGTGGAACCGAGTTCAAGCCCCAGAAAGGCCTTCCCGTCGGCGATCAGTTTTGATGCGACTGACATTGTATATCTCTCCTTTTTTTGTTTGATAAATCAGAATTTAAGTGGCCAGTGGACAGTGATCAGTTGTCAGTTTCGGAAAAGCGCTTCGCGCCTTTTTATTATAGAAAACAGTACTTTCAAATC
>CACYHJ010000140.1 GCA_902774165.1 Oscillospiraceae bacterium | reverse complement strand
ACCTTTCAACGCCACGGCGTCATAGTCGAAGAACCATGTACCGCCGTTATATACGGCGATCTCGCGCGCCAGCGTGGCGGCGTCGACAGGGGTTTCGGAGTGTTCATTATTCACTGTGAGGAAGTCCGTAAAATCAATGTAGTAGTCGCCGTTGTTCAGTCCGACGGGAGAGGTGGAGATCGGTTTCCAGTTGCCGTCCTCCGCAAACGCCGGAACGGCGCACAGCGGCACGGCGGCCAGCAGAAGAACGAGAACTGCGCTCAGAACGGTTTTCAGAGTCTTTTTCATGAAGACAACTCCTTTTGGGACGATCCGGATCATCCTATTATTTCATAATTAATAATAAAATAAATCCGCTGGCACTGTCAACCTTTTTTGCGCGAAAACGCATTTCGGGGGAGCGAAAAAATATTTACCCGCCGTTATTCTCATCTTTTTTGTAATTCAGGAAAATCCTCAACTCGAACACGCCGTCCTCGACCCGGAACGAGACGTTATCCTCGCCGTATTTCGCGGCGGCGCGACGGATGCTGCGGAACCCGTAGCCGTGGGCGGCCTTATCCGCTTTGTTCGTCTGCGGGACGCCGTTTTTTGTTTTGATCTCACCGGTAACGGGATTGCGGATCGTGACGAACACGGTCTGCACGTCCATCCGGGAGCGGAATACGATCTTCCGCTCCCCATCCGGCAGCTTCCGGCAGGCCTCGATCGCGTTGTCGAGGGCGTTGGGGAAGATCGTGTAGATATCGTCCGGGTCGATCCCCTCGGCGGGAAACGCTGTTTCAAAAGAAACGTCAATGACGATGCCGTCCCGTTCGGCAAGCTGCTGCTCAAAAGACAGCACCGTATCAAGACGGTAGTTCCCCGTTTGAAACCGGTCTCCCACCCGCACGGCGAAATCGCTGAACTGCTCGGCGATCTTCCGCGCCTCCTGCGGGCGGTCCTCGTCCAGCGAGGCGATCAGCGGGCGCATCTTCTTCGGGAAATCATGCCGGAAGATCCGCACATCCTCCATGATCCGTTCCATTTTCTCAAACTGCGCAATCTGCAGCTGCAGCTGACGCTTGTAGTTTTCCGATTCGTTCTTCATTCGGAAAAATCGGATGCCCGCGAAGGTGAACGTGGCGGAGATCATGGGGATGTTCAAAAGGATCAATACAAATTCCGGCTTCGTCGTCTCCGAGATCACCGGCCCGATCACCAGAAGCGTGGCGATAAACACAGCAGCGGAGAGAACCGCAAGAAGATACAGGATCACGCCGGTCCTCGTCAGCCCCGTCTCGCCGGTCCTGCGTTTCATACTGCGCAGCAACAAAAAGAGCGCGATGCCGAAGAACAGAAGATCCGCCGGCAGCCCCACCAGCAGCTCCAGCGCGTCGTTCCGGTCGGTATAGTCAAAGCCGAAGAAGAACAGAAGTACAAGAAAGCTCAGGCCCTCCACAAAGCTGTAGCCGGCGACAGCGAGCATGGATTTCCAAAGGCCTTTTCCCCGGAATATGAGCGCCATCGAAACGAACGGCAGAAGAAGCCCCAGCCCGGAGACGAGGGCGGCGACGGCGTCGGATCCGGTTTGCGACAGAACCGGATCCAGCGCTCCGAACGCAAGATTCAGCGCGCCGCAGACGATCCAGAGTGGCGCACCCCTGCGCAGCGGCAGCCGGAACAGCGCTTCGCTGAGCATGGCGCAGCCGGCGGTCACCGTTAACGTGCCGAAGACGGAAAGCAGCGACCAGACGGGAAGCGTCTGCTGCAGAAGTTCGGCGGCAGCTTGCATGGTGTTTTCTCCTTCCTCCGGTCCGGCTCAGTGGGCGAGCAGGAACATGAATTCGTGATAAGCCTTCTGAAAGTCCTTTGCCTTCAACGACAGCGTGTCGCCGTTGCGCATGGTGACGCTTTTCGCGTCGTAAGAATAAACGTACTGAAAATTGATGATGAAGGAGCGCTGGATGCGAAAAAACAGCTTCGGCGGAAGCAGCTTTTCGATCTCGCTGATCAGATAATTATAGCTCTCGGTATCATCCCATGTGTGGATCAGCACCTGCTTGTCGTTGGCTTCGATATATAAAATATCCTGCGCGTAAAGGGTGCGAAAGCTCTTTCCCTTTCGCAGCTCGAAGCGGTCGAAGAAGGAGGTGTGGTAAAACTGATCCAGCTTCCGCGCCAGCTCCTCTCGGTCCGCGGGCTTTCGCAGGAATCCGTCGGCGTGAACGCCCTGATTGATGATCTGCGCCGCCGCGGCGTCGTAGTTGGTGAGATAACAGATCGTGACGGCACCTCCGAATTTCTCCTTCAGCGCCTTCGCCACCGCGATGCCGTCCATTTCGTCCATACGGAAATCCAGAAAATACAGGTCGTATCGCTCCTGCCGCAGCAGGTCGCGTCCGTCGCTGTATCGGTCGCAGCGAATATCATAATTGCGCTGCAGTGCGTAATCCTCAATCAGCCGGGAAAGCAGCTCGGTCTCCTTCGGTTCGTCGTCGCATAAGGCGATTTTCATGACGGCCGCCCCTTTCTTTTAATATAGTTATAATATAGCATATCTGTTCCGCAAATACAACCGCGCGACGCAAACAGGCGCGGCGGGCAGGAACGGAATGCGCGCTTTCCGGGAGCCGAACGCTCCCGTTGTTTTCATTTTCCCGTCCGGCAAGGCAAAAGTCAAGCAAACCGGAACGAAAACCGGTTTCAGGGGAGTAAAAAAAGCCGCTCACCCGATTCCCGCGGCGGAACGGAAGCACGTCAGAGGGGAATGGACGCGTCGGGGAATGCTTTTCCCGGGCGTCCGGCGGAGCTGCGGTCTTCAATGTGCAAAGAAAAAAGCGTTCCCGATCCGGGAGCGCTTTTTTGCTGCTTTGTGCAGTCGGCGGAGGATTTTATTTTCTGCGCGTTAATAAGATCTTGATCCTGTGACGGATTGCCTTATATCTTCTTTTCCACTTCTTTTTGTAAATCTGATCCCAGTTCTGTCTGAATCCTTTATAGACCGTTCCGAAATATACCGTCTCTTCCACAGAACCGTAACGTCTTTTGTATTCGTAATCCCCGCCCATCAGAAACAGCAGATCCCGTTTCTTTTCAATCAGCCGTTCAAGATAATACTCATACAGAATCTGCCCGGGGGAATACTGTCGGAACTCCGGATCATAGGTCAGGTTTTCAAGAAACACGACGCGGCACTGTTCGCAGGACAGAATGATCGACAGCATCCTGCCTCCTCCGGTTTCCATGACGTATACGTCTGAAACGCCGTGGCTGCGCAGATATTCCTCCGGGGATGCGTCAAATTCAAACCCGTGCGACGCTTTTTTCAGCCGAAGATATTCCCCGATCATTTCCGTCGGCGCGTCGTCAGCCGGATAAGAAACGAAATCAACCGGCCCGGCCGCTTCTTCCAGCAAACGCTTCGAGCGGCGCAGATTATATCTGCTTTTCTGCGTCATTCGTGCGTGCAGCGCATCCGTCGTCTCCGGCAGTTCGATCTTGAAGTGATTGCACGGGAACGCTTTGCCGTAAGGAACCGTGCCGAAACGGTATTCCACCGTTCTGACGGTTTTGTAATTCCTGAAAATGAACCGGGAGACGTCTTTCAGAATCTCTGCGGTGATCGGCGCAAGCCAGATCCCCAGAAACGCCTTATCATCCTCAAACGAAACCTGAACATAGTATTCGCGACGGTTTTTCCGCCATTTCAGAAGCGCAAACTCATGATTCCCGGTCAGATCAAACCGGTTGCAGATAAAGTCCGTTTCGATCCTGTCATACATGGCGGGATCGGTACAGACAGAAACTTTTCCGGATAATAACATCATCAGCGGTCCTTTATAATCTTTTCAGAATGCGTCTGATAAATTTCTTTCGTTTCTTCCAGAATATAATGCGGTTGGGCGCGCCGTAATACGGCAGGTCGATCACTTCATATGCCGAATTGCAGTTGTAGGTATGGACCCCCGCATATTTCACCGCAGCCGGTTCCCGAAGCCCGATGCTGATTTCTCTTTCGCCGCACGCACTGTCCGGGGGGAGCACGCGCAGGATCTCATGTTCGCGATATCCTTCATAACTGCAGTCGTCGATCTGGTTAAAATGCAGGGAATTCCCGTATCTTCCCTCATCGTTCTGGGATGGGCGGATCAGCCTGCCTGCGTCGTCAATGATCCGTCCGGCGCATCTGGCGGAGGCTTTGTTTTCGTAAACGGTTTCCCAGACGCTGTCGCCGCGTCGGAATCTGACAAGACAGGTGTTCTGATTCACCGTGGTGAGGAAAAACGACGGATCCCGGTCGTTCGGCACGGGGACGGTATCCATGCCGGGAATCGGAGCGACGGTGTAAGCCTTCTCCCAGCGATACGGGAAACGGACGGCTCTGAATACCGGGATCTCTCCGCTCGCGCCGTTCTCAGGCATCATATATATTTCGCCGTCCTGTTCGAAAAGATAAGGGAAAGAAAGATGCGTTGACGTCTCAAGACATTTGCGGAACCGGGTGCAGCCGCTGCCGCTCAATCGCGCGACGCCGATCACGCCCTTGCACTTTTTCCGGTCGTACATTTCGCAGAAAAGATAGGTCTTATTGTCATGTGTATGCAAAAACGGATCCGCTTTCCAATATCTTGCATTGTTGGCAAGCACGGAGAATCCGTCCGGATTCCCCTCGTACAGCGGTGTTTCGTTTTTTTCGCGGAACGCGATTGCCCAGGCTTCGGTTTCCTTTGACAGCTGCTTTGCGTATCCGATCAGACTTTTAATTTTTCCCATAGAGAACTCCGCACGATGTTTTTATATCATCTTACCGCAGAAGCAGAAAAAAGTCAAGCCGACGGGCAAACATGCTCCCCGGAGAGGAGATGTCCTTCCGGACGGGATTTTTTTCGATCAGGGGACGAGTTTTCGGACGACACTTTTTGCCGGCAGAGAAGGATGTTTTCTCCCGGACGGCGGACTTGCGAAGAATGAAATTAACCGCTTTACATTTCTTCCGTTATATAGTAAAATAAAAAAGATAACTTAGCGAAATATGATAAAAGGGGCGGTCGTTGTGAGAATCACAGTGCTGTTCGGCTCGCCGCGGCCCGACGGGTTTACCGCTGCGCTGCTGCGGGAATTCCTGACGGATTATCCCGACGCCGAGGTCACGCGCTTCGACGCGTATGAGCTGAATCTGCTGCCCTGCGTCGCCTGCGACCGGTGCCGGGAGGACGGCAGATGCGCGTTCCGGGACGCGGACGACCTGTTCGCCGCCTGCGAGACCTGCGATCTGCTCGTGCTGGCGTCCCCGGTATATAATTACGGGTTCCCTTCGCCGATGAAAGCGGTCCTCGACCGGGCGCAGCCTTGGTATCACAGGAATTTCGAGCGGGGAGAGGCCGATCCCGCGCGAAAAGGCGTGCTGCTGCTCACCGCGGGCCGCAGCGGGAAATACGCCTTTGAGCTGATGGAAAAGCAGTTTCGCGTGTTCTGCCGGGAGCTGGGCGTCACCTTCGCCGAAACCCGCGCCCGCCCCGGAACGGATCAATTCTAAATCAGAATTTCACGGGATTGCGCAGCAATCACATATCGAATGCTCGCTTTGCGAGCATATATCGAGTTGACCGCAGGTCAACATATCGAATCGCCGCAAGGCGATATATCGACAAATTTTCATACTCTGCATGATAACAATTCATCCAAAATAAATTTGAGAAATCACCTGCCCCGGAGGTCCCTTATGAATCGTTCTGCGAAAAAACTGCTGTCCGTCCTTCTTGCCCTTGTGCTGACAATCAGCGCCGCGCCGGCGGGCATCTTTTCCGATTTTGTGAAAAGCGTTCTGCCCGTCGCGTCGGCGAAGACGTACAACGTCGGGGATATCATCACCTTCGGAGGGTATCCGCAGTCAAAGGTGACCGACAGCGCGACGGTTTCCAGGCTGGACGGGATGGCGAAGGACTGGAAAAGCTACCGGTATTATTCCGGCACGGGGGACTGGATGGACGGCAAAATGCAGCCCGGCGACTGGATGCGGTACGCCGATCTCACATACAACGGCGCCAAATACCGCGCCGTGACCTTCGATAGGTCCCGTCCCACTAATACGATCGATCAAGTTGGATCCCTTGATTCTTTTCAGAATTACAATGGCTATACAGAAGGAAACACCTATTATTTTAAATGGGAATCCCTGAAATGGCGCGTCCTCGACCCGTCGGCGGGGCTTGTGCTGTGCGAGAGCATCATCGACTCGCAGGCGTACAATAATACGATCTATTCGAACAGCAAAGGATATACGAACGACGCGGCGGGTGAGCATTACGCCAACGATTACGCGACGAGCTCCATCCGTAACTGGCTCATCAACGACTTTTACAACAGCGCCTTTTCCTCCGCGGAGCAGGCGCGGATCGGTAATACCGTACTGGACAACAGAGCTTCCACAACGGACAAAATCTTTCTTCTTTCCGAGCAGGATATGCTGAACACGGCTTACGGATTCAGCTCATATCACGGCGATGATAATACCGCCCGGCGCGCGCAGGGGACGGATTACGCGAAGTGCCAGGGGTTATGTGTTAACAGCGGCTCTTCGTCGCGCTCGGGCAACTCTGATTGGTGGCTGCGCTCGCGGGTGTCCTACTCCGGCGACGAATTACCATGCGTCCTTAACGGCGAAGTCGGCAGCTGCTTGGACGGCATCTGGACCTTCTTTGGCGTCCGGCCTGCTTTTCAATTCAAATCCGGAATCTCGGAATCTTCGAATCCCGGCGGCGGGCAGAATACGGAGCCTGTCAAGGCGAAATATACCGTTTCCTACAACGCCAACGGCGGGACCGGCGCGCCGTCTTCGCAGACGAAAACCGAAGGGAAAACCCTGACCCTCAGCGCGGCGAAGCCGTCGAAATCCTTCAAAATCACCTATGACGCCAACGGCGGGTCGGTTTCCTCTTCGTCCAAAACGGTCGGCGCCTCGTTTAAAAGCTGGAACACCGCGAAAAACGGCTCCGGCACGTCCTACGCCCCCGGCGCAAGTTATACCGCGAAC
>CACYHJ010000139.1 GCA_902774165.1 Oscillospiraceae bacterium | reverse complement strand
CGAAAAGGAAAGAAGAATCACCCGCCGGGAGTTCTATTCTTATGCGTATGATCAACGGTCTGACCGATGCGAAAAGGGAAAACGGAGCCCGCAGCAAGGCGGTTTTCTGTAAAATACGCGACCGGGCAGCGGAAAAATTTGCCTTTCGGTATTGAAAAATCCGCCGGCGTATTGTATAATGATAAATAAATCTAATGATATTTGCCGGTGTGATGGAATTGGCAGACGTGCTGGACTCAAAATCCAGTCCTGGCGACAGGGTGCGGGTTCGACCCCCGCCACCGGCACCAAACTCAAGAAATCCGAACCAGATACTCCAGATAGGAGACGGGTTCGGATTTCTTCTTTTCTTCTCTTATGACTTCTTTCCCAATGGAGCCCCTGTTCGCAAAGAATCCAAACCGAGGGGCCCGAGAAAAAAGAAGAAGTATAATGATTCATCTTAGACAGTATCCTCTCTCTGCATCAAAAAAACAATGTATAAAATTGAAAGGATAATTTTTAAGATGAAAAAGCATATTACTGACACGAAAACCGGAATCTCTTATACGCTCCAGGGCGATTACTACTTGCCGGATCTTTCTTTACCCGCCGAAGAAGAAATACCTATCGGCGTGTGGGGACAGCGGCATGCAGCATTTCTGAAAAACCATCAGCGCGGCGTTTACAATGAGTTCCTTGTAAGCGGTAAACTGCAACAGTATCTCGCTCAAATCGACCGCGATGCGCAAGAGATGTTCGACCTGCTCGTCCGTCAGCTTGCCGAACAGGAAGGTATAACCGAAACACTCAAAGCGGAAAACCAGATGGAATGGGTTCAGCGTATGAATTCAATCCGAAACCGCGCAACCGAAATCGTAAACAATGAATTGATTTTCGCATAATCGGCGTTGCCCGGTATGCTTTTTGCAGTATATCGGGCTGATTCCTTTTTTTGAGCAGCTTTTGATTTGTTATTATACTCTCTCTGATTAATGATATATTTTGAAAAATTCAATTCGGCATATAAAGCTATTAAGACCAAAATATTGAAAAAACAAAACAAAACATATATAGTAAAAAATAACTAACTGACAGGCAGGGATCTATATGCTGACCTATGAGGAATTATTGGCTGAAAATCGAAGATTATCGGAAGAAGT
Organism: Oscillospiraceae bacterium; assembly: GCA_902774165.1. Lineage (GTDB taxonomy): Bacteria > Bacillota > Clostridia > Oscillospirales > Acutalibacteraceae > RGIG2774. The sequence goes on along the minus strand of CACYHJ010000139.1, from coordinate 5,883 downwards.
ATCGAAACTGAAAACGGAGAATTCCGAACTGAAAGCAAAACTGGAGATCACAGTGGCGTCTTCGGTGGAATCCGCGAATGCTGGCGAAGACGCCCCGGCGGAACAAAGCATCAACAGATACAGTCCGCCTGAGAAGAAGATATCGATGTTCAAATCCCTGTTTGCGGGAAGAACAGACGTGTTTGCCCGGCGGTGGTACGGTGTGACCTCCGGTAAAAGCGGGTATCAGCCGGTTTGCGGCAACGAATGGGATGACTCGCTGTGCGACAAGAAAAAACACAAGTGCTCCGCCTGCCCGAACCGAAAGCTTCTGCCGCTGACGGACGGCGATCTGTTTGCGCATCTGGCGGGGAAAGACAAGTATGCGCGGGATGTGGTGGGCGTTTATCCGATGCTTACGGATGAAACCTGCGCGTTCTGCTGTGTGGATTTCGATGATGAGGGTTTCCAAAATGCGGCAATCGCGTTCCGTTCAGTCTGCAGCAACAACAAAGTCCCAGCTTATATCGAACGCTCCCGTTCCGGCGAGGGCGCGCACGTCTGGATCTTTTTTGAAACGCCGATCACTGCCAAAACGGCGCGGCAGCTTGTCAGCGGGTTGCTGACCCATGCAATGGCGCTGAACAAACAGATCAGCTTTTCATCCTATGACCGCATCCTGCCGAATCAAGATACCATGCCCGCGGGCGGATTCGGCAATCTGATCGCTCTGCCGCTGCAGGGAATGGCGAGGAAGAGCGGCAATTCTCTTTTCGTTGACGAAACCTTTATGCCATTTGAGGATCAATGGGCGTTTTTGTCGGGCGTCCGCAAAATCGGCGCCGTTTCTGTGGAAGCGCTGATCTCACAAATCTGCAAACCGACGGAGCTCGGCGCGCTTGTCAGCGAATCGGACGAAGCGCCTTGGAAACAGACTCCCAAAGCACTGACCGCAATGGATTTCGGCGGCAGTGTGACGATCACCCATGCCAACATGCTCTACGTGCCTGCCGAACAGCTTTCCCCGCAAGGAAGAAACGCGATCCTGCGGTTGGCGTCCTTCAAGAATCCGGACTTTTACCGAACTCAGGCCATGCGGATGCCCGTGTATAACAAGCCACGGGTGATCTGCTGTGCGGAAACCCGGGACAGTTTTCTCTCCGTCCCGCGCGGCTGCCTTCCCGCTTTGACGGTGCTTTTAGAAAGATCCGGCGTCATATACGAAATACAAGACGAGACCAACGCCGGAACGGCGGTCCCTGTCAGTTTTACCGGAGCATTGCGGGAAGAACAAAAACCGGCGGCGCAGGCGCTGCTGGAGGAACCGACCGGCGTGCTTTCCGCGACAACGGCGTTCGGAAAGACGGTTCTTGCCGCCTATCTGATCGGTGAGAGAAAAACAAACACGCTGGTTCTGGTCCATACGCAGGCACTGATGGACCAGTGGAAAAAGTCCCTCGAACAGTTTCTGCGGTTTGACGTGACACCGCCGGAGGCGAAAAAAGGACGCGGCAGAAAAACGGCGTGGTCGCCCGTCGGGCAGCTCGGCGCGGGAAAAGATACGCTGCACGGCATGGTGGATATCGCCGTGATGCAGTCGCTGATTTCGGGGAATGACGTAAAACCGCTCGTGAAGGACTACGGAATGGTGATTGTGGACGAATGCCATCACGTTTCCGCCGTCAATTTTGAGGCCATATTAAAAGAAGTTACGGCGAAATACGTTTACGGGCTGACTGCCACGCCCACGCGACAGGATGGGCACCACCCGGTCATTTTTATGCAGTGCGGCCCGATCCGCTACCGGGTAGACGCAAAAGTGCAGGCGGAGAAACGGGATTTTGAACACTTCCTTGTGCCACGCTTCACATCTTTCCGGAAAAGCTATGAACCGGGAACGATGATCTCGCAGATCTATTCGGATCTCGCACAGAGCGAGGTGCGCAATGGCGTGATCGTTTCCGACGTGCTTAAAAGCGTTGAGACCGGACGCACGCCGATCATCCTGACCGAACGCAAGGAGCACGCCAATATGCTTCGAGAGCTCTTGACCGGCAAATGCAAAAACGTGATCATGCTGACCGGGGCTGCTTCGACCAAAGAAAAGCGTGAGTCTATTCAAAATCTGAACGCGATCCCGGCGAAAGAACAGCTGATCGTGATTGCAACAGGCAAGTATGTGGGCGAAGGCTTCGATTACCCGCGCCTTGATACGCTGTTCCTCGCGCTGCCCATCGCATGGAAGGGCAAGGTGGCGCAGTACGCGGGGCGGCTGCACAGAAACTATCCCGGCAAAAAAGAAGTGCTGATCTATGATTACGCGGATATCCACATCCCCGTGCTGGAGCGGATGTATCAGAAGCGCCTGAAAAGCTACGCCGCCATCGGATATCAGGTGAAAACGGATACGGATCTGTCCGCCGCGCCGGACGTGATCTACGACGGAAAAAGCTTTTATCCCGTCTTTTTGCAGGATCTGAGAACAGCAGACAGGGAAATACTGATCGTTTCTCCGTTTATGCGAAAGAACCGATTAAGACAGCTTTTGCCTGTATTTGCAGAGGCGATACAAGACGGCGTTTCTGTTTCCGTCGTCACCCGCCCGCCGGAGGATTTCAACGGAGAAAACGCGGAGCTGACAAAAGAAAACCTGCAAGTCCTCATGGACACAGGCATAAAAGTGATTCTCAAAAGCAGCTTCCATCAGAAGTTCACCGTACTGGATAATAAAACCGTATGGTACGGCAGCGTCAACTTCCTCAGCTTCGGAACGAATGAGGAAAGCATTATGCGGTTTGACAGCTTCGATCTTGCAGGCGTTCTGGCGGATACGGTTCTATGAGTTTGTCTTAAAGAAACTGCTTGTTTCATCCGGGTATTTCATACTCACTCTTCGTCGAATTCATCGATCGGCAGCCCGTAATCACAAAGAATATTTGTTGCAAAGCCGTCCATTCCATAGCCGATGCGGTAACTGATATCTTCAATTTTTTTAATCATGGGGATAAACTGTTTCAAAACGGCTTCATTCTCTATTTTTATTGCGGATTCGGCATAATCATCAAAAACGGAATACATTGTATTGCACAAAGACTCGTCTGCACCGTAACAATCAACAAATTTGCTGACTTCGAACACATAATACAATTGCAACTCGGCAATTTTTGCCAAATCTGCGCATTGCTTTTTGAAATCGGAGATTGCCCTTTTTGCAACAGCAATACGCACACGCGGCATACCTCGCAGAGGGAAGAATTCATTTTCGATCGTATTCTTTGCCTGCGACAATAATTCATTCGCAGCCGCTTCACCGCCGTATTTCGCAAAGAAATAGGCGTTCACCTGCGCATATAAGCCGGAAAGCATACAGAGTTCATTTATCAGTTCATCCTTACTGCATTCCTTCAGTCTCTTTTTCAAGTCAGTTTTTGACAGTTTTGCCATGCTTGTTCTCCCTTCTTTGTCAGAGTTTCTTTTCCATCCTATAGACTTTACCGTCCGTGTCCTCGGCTTCTTCGTAAACCGTAAAGCCGAGGCTTTTATATAACCCCACGGCGGCGGTATTGTCGCAGTTGACGCCGAGGGCGATCTCAAGAAAGCCTTTTTTCTTTGCGACGTTCAAAACGTACTGTGAAATCGCTTTCCCGTATCCCCTGCCGCGTTCGTCCTTTTTCACGATCAAGCGGGAGAGGTACAGCCGCTTGCCGGGGATCGTGCCGTATTCGGGGTTATCGTACACAAGATCGCATTCGCCGATATACGCGCCGTTTACGGTGAGGATATACACCTCGCGCACATCGGCTTTGATTTGAGAAATAAACGTCTGCGTATAGGGGCAAGCGTCCATATCCCAGATCGCGCCGCACTTCGGATAGTCTTCAAGACTGATCCGGTTGATTATATAGCTTTTCATTTTTCTTCACCACAGACAATCTCATCGGTTCTTATTCATCCGTTTTCTTTATAAAAAAGTATTTCGCGAGCGTGGGACAATCCGGGTTTTCGCGGATATACTCCAACGTAAAACCGCATTTCCGGTAAAACTCCGGCGCCTGAAAACGATAGGTGGTCAGATTGATATTATCAAAGCCTTTGTTCTGAAAATACGCCTCTACGGCGGCGAGCAGCCGCGAACCGATCCCCTGCCCGCGGCAGGCTTCCGCCACGATCAACTCGGAGATATGGACCTCCCGATAAAAGGAATGACCTTTGACGACGCCGATCACTTCGCCGTTTTTCTTTGCCGCGAACGCAAAGGGCGTGTAATTGCAGACCACGCCGTGCCGTTCGGCATAGGCGTCAAATTCACGGTCGATCCAATCGCCGAGCGATTCCGCATATGGATCAACGCTTTCTATATGAATTATCTCAGTTTTCAATATCTCGTCCATAGTATTCAACCTTGATCACTGTCCCGTCCGGGTATCTTTCCTCAGCAGATTTGACGAATTCGGTAAAACCCCAATGGGTATACATTGCTTTGTTCTTTTTATCGTCGGGTTCCACGCCCAAAACGGCTTTTGTATATCCTTTTTGTTTCAGATCATTCTGCACAAAGCGCAGCAACCTTGAAAAGTAACCTTTCCCCCGATACTCTTTTATTGTCCGAAAAGCGCAAAGATACGCTGTTGTTTCGTCCATCATTCCCGCGCTGTTTTGCACCTCGCCCGGATCGACCACTGCGGTCGCCTCGCAGATGATGGTTCCCTTAAGGATCCCGTAATACGGAATCGATCTGCCCGTTTGAAAATTGTTGATTGCCTCGGCTTTCCAAATGATCCAGTTCTCTTGCCCGGGATGGAGTTTGATTTCATAATCCCATTTTTCTTCCATTTCTTGCAGAGAGGCACTTTTGCAAACGTAATTCTTTTTGTTTTTCGGAATCTTTACAATCAGCTTATCTTCCGTTTCACCGACGATTCTTCCGCCGTTTTTGAGCATCACGCGCAGTGACGCCGGATTGTCTTTATTCAGGCGCATATAATACTCATCTTCCGGGATGATGCTTGCGCCGTATTCCAGCGTAAGGCGCAGCCCTTCCGTGGCGAAACCTTTTCCCCTGTGTTCCTTGGCGATGAAATAACCGATATGTCCCGGTATCTTTGTTGCCGGAAGATAATGACGCAGTCTGAATTGCCCGACGATTTGCGTATCGTTCCAAAGAAACAAAGTAGTATCGGGGACGAAGCCATCGGGCAGATCGATCCCTCTTGCGCGGTTGATCATTTCCCGCAAAGCCTCGGATATAAATCTGTCGCGCGTTACGCGGTGCCATTTGTTCGTCAACCCGTTTTCATTCTCAGGCATCGCGGCGACGAACCGCCATTCCTTTTCCGCGTCTTCAAAATTTGCTTCTTTTATATACAGCATACTGTTTTGCCTCGTGAATTCCAAAGTTAAATACACGCCATATTTCGTCAGTACAGCTTTTCCGTATCGAAGAAATAGCCGAGCGTATGGACCAACTCGCCGCGATCAAACAGGTTTTTGATTTGTGCTTTGCTCATCCATGCGGACCTCGCAACTTCTTTTGTGAGCGCTTTTTCCAAAGTGATCTGTCCGTCATACCGAAACAACCAAACGTCAAGGATATCAGCAAATCGGACGCCGTCCACTGTGTCTCGCACCTCGGAAAATATCCCGGTCCCGTTTTCGGGCGAAAGGGTGACGCCCACTTCCTCAAGCGTTTCCCGCAGCGCGCCGTCCAGACTTGTTTCCCCTTTCAGTACCGAACCGCCGACGCATTCCCATTTGAGCGGCTGCGTAGGACGGTCAGCGCTGCGCTGCGAGATCAGATACTCACCATTCCTGTTTTTGATCCAGACATGGACAACGAGGTGATAATACCCCTGAGGGATCTCTTCTCCCCGTATGTGCTCACGTCCTGTCAATTCCCGCCGTTCG
>CACYHJ010000138.1 GCA_902774165.1 Oscillospiraceae bacterium | reverse complement strand
CGGTGATCCTCGTCCGTGTACTTCCTGAGAATGTCCAGAATGTTCATCACCAGCATCTTTTTCGGCTGCATACTATCCATTTGTTTTATATCATTCTTTCTTAAATTATTTGTCATATGAACAATCAATTGAGACGTTTTCCGATTTCTTCAATTGCTGCGTCATAACTGTCAAATGTATCTCCATTGACAACGATGTCTGCTTCAATCGTTCTGCTTCTGATTTATAGTACTCAGATCGTAATTTATTTGTATCTTTATTAAGAACATGATCAGAAACTCGAATAAAGAAGATGCACTTGATGTTGTCAGAAGTAGATTCTGATTTTTTGAATGCAGAAATGTAACATGATGTTTCGCTGCGCGGACTCTCATGGCCTTCTATGATTTCAAATTCATGTTCATCAAGAACAGCAAGTACATTGATTAAGAATTCTTGATACTCCGCAAGTGCGGCCTGATCAATTGAACCATCTTCTTTTTGAATAGGATTGATAGCAGCTTCAACCTCAGATACAAACTGAACCTCTACATTGTATGTGATGATTTTTGTATGAAAGCTATCTTCTGAACGCTTAATTACTCTTTTCATGGAATTACCTCTGAATTGCGTTATACACTCCAGCCACCAAACCGGTTGAGATATTCATAGATTTGTCCTCCTTTATTTTTGTTTTACGAGTGGGTGTCAGGAAAATTTACAAAACACTCGTTGATAAGTTATCTGATTTGCGTATAATCAGGTCTTTCTAGTGTGCTGGGAACATAACTCGGATTATTCATATTATCCTCTGTATCGTAGAATCCATTTACAAATGCTTCAAACGGAGAAGAATATTCTTCCGGGAATTCAGCCTCCAACAGACCTAATTCATTGTTCCAGCTGTAGAGTGTATAATCCCAATTTGTTGCACCAAATTGTGCTCCGTATCTAGAAGTTTGATCTAAATACTGACAAATAGCTTTTTTATCACTAGAATTAAGTTGCCATTCTTTCTTGCCGTCTCTGTTCTTATGAATGATTTTATTGGGTTTTCTCAAGTTGAGACGGGTTACATGAGTAGCAATATTATAATTTTCTCTATTGTAGTATTTGAAATAACAGTTCCCTACTCTATTTCCGTCAGGATTGACAGCTACAGTAAAATTAGGCTGAATATGTCTGCCTATAGTAGCCATCCCGAAAATATCTTCTGAACTCTTAATCACTCTTTTCATAAACAATTACTCCCATGAATACTTTTCTGCTCTTTGACCATTTGTGATCTTGCAGTAACATTTATCATCGCTGAGAACATTGTTGCCGTTGTTTTCGATGTTGATATCACAATCATGTAAACTACCATAGATACCCATAGATACTTCTATCACAGTCCTTACAGTATTCTATATAGCATAGTACATAATCCTCCTTTGGTTTCAGCATATCACATTTGCCGACAGAATACAATACCCCGTGCGGCATTTTCGGTCCATGCCTCCGTTTATACTGTCTAACGTAACGGAGGTGTTCGATATGAAAGACAAGAAAAAGTATCCGCTTGTTTATCCTGCGTCAGGTTCTTCCATCGTAGTTCGCCCGATGTTTAATCCGGCGTCAGGTCAGATCGTAAACCAAATATCTCACTGGGACAAAAAAGCAATTCTGCAAATGATTGAAGAAACGGGACAGTGTTCGTTGCCGCAAAAGAAACTGATTAAGGTGGAAGGAATATGCTATGCTCAATTTTTATCTTCCGATCCTGCCGCGTGCAGGGGAACGTTTCAGGAAGTGCTTCAGCCTGGCGATATCATTCTGCTTTTGTTTCCCCATTCTGTTCTTTGGCATTTGCGTGAGATCATACGGAGAATTTCGCGAACCCCAGGCGATATGGATCATGCGTTTGGTTTCGCTTCATCCGGCCTGTGTGTTCAGATCACGGTATCGCCTGACAGGAAAGAGTATACGGTGAAGGAGATACCGGATCAAATGATACCAACGGAAATGACTGACGACGAATATATAGAAATGATTGACGGCATGGCGCCATTGACTGATAAAGCTTTTCTTTCGATGATAGCAAAGGCGGGAGACATTATTTTTAGATAATGGGCTATCTGCAATAAAAAGACGTTTTACGGTTGCTCATAATTCTGCCGAATCTCCGCAGATTCCGCTGACTTTGTTTCTCCTCGGTCAGTTTTGCCTATGACAGTCCGAAATGATTCTTGAAAACGGTCCCGGAGTACTGTATACTGAAACAGGTGAGAAAAATGCTGTATTTATCCAAATCCAGATACTGCCGGTTGTGGCAGTGCCCGAAAATGCTGTGGCTGGATACCTACCGGCCGGAGCTGAAGGCGCAGGACGACGCCAAAGAAGCGCGTTTTGCCGTGGGCAACGAGGTGGGCGACCTCGCCATGGGGCTGTTCGGCGACTTTGTCGAAGTGACCGCGAAAAAAGAGGACGGCAGGCTCGATCTGCCCGAAATGATCCGGCGCACCGAAGAAGAAATGAAAAAGAGAGCGCCGGTGATCTGCGAAGCGTCCTTCTCCTTCGGCGGACTCTACTGCGCCGTGGATCTGCTGAAAAAAGAGAACGGCGGCTGGGCGATCTATGAGGTAAAAAGCGCGACCCACGTCAGCAGCGTCTATTGCGCGGACGTCGCCTATCAGAAATACGTGCTGGAAAACTGCGGCGTGAAGGTGACCGGCGTTTACGTCGTGACGATCAACGGCGGCTACGTTTTCGACGGGACGCGCCGTCTTGACGAATTGTTCAATATAACCGACGTTTCCGACGGCGTTGCCGAAGAAACGATGAAGATCGAAGCGAATCTCCGCACCGCCGAGCAGGTCCTTGCCGGCGGAGAACCTACGGTCGATATCGGCGAATACTGCAAATCTCCGTACGAATGCGAATATTGGGATTACTGCACCCGGGCGCTCCAAAGACCGAACGTGTTCGATCTCTACCGGATCGGCTTTAAGACTGCGCTGAAACACTATTTCGACGGCGTTACGTCGTACGACGCGCTTCTTGCCGCGGGGAAAGTCAAAAACAAAACGGCGCTGCGGCAGATCGATTTCGCGCTGAACGACAGGGGAACGTTCGCGGACAGAGACGCGATCCGCGCGTTTCTCGATACGCTCTCCTATCCGCTGTATTTCCTCGATTTCGAGACGATGCAGCTCCCGGTGCCGAAATACGTCGGCACAAGACCCTATCAGCAGGTGCCGTTCCAGTATTCGCTGCATTATATCGAAAAAGAGGGCGGCGAGCTGAAACATAAGGAGTTTCTGGCGGAATCCGGGCCCGACCCGCGGCGGGCGCTGGCGGAGCGTCTGTGCGCGGATATCCCGAAGGACGTGTGCGTCACGGCGTACAACAAGGCGTTCGAATGCATCCGCATCAAAGAGCTGGCGGCGGCGTTCCCGGACCTCAGCGAGCATTTGCTGAATATTGAAAGCAACATTAAAGATCTGCTGCTGCCGGCGTTATTCCCGGACGACCCGCAGCTGAACTATCACAATCTGGAGGGCGTACACAACGGCAGCGAAGCGATGGACCTCTTCCCGCAGATCCAATTCATGGAACCGGCGGAAAAAGAAACCGCCCGCAGAAACCTGTTAAAGTACTGCGAGCTGGATACCCTGGCGATGGTGAAGGTGTGGGAGAAACTGAAAATAGTATAATCGAAAAAAGGAGGCTATCAAAATGAGTGATTGTATCTTTACATCAGAACAAAAAGATAAGTTTAAGAAAGAAATAAGAAAAAAGAAATACCGCGAATACTCGTCTCTCTCTTTTGTAGATGCGCTTAACTGTGCATATCTGGACGTGTGCAGAACGATGACGAAAATGGAAAGGGACGGTGTTCTTTCCAACAGATACGCCAAGGAAAGATGCATTGAAATAATAGAAGCAAAATTTAAGGAGCTTGCACACACGGAAGAGCAGGGATTTGACAGATGGCATCGGGAAGCATGCGAGACAATGATCGATTTTTACAAAAGGGAAAAAGATTATTCCCTTTCCTGCGGACAGGCGCAAAAGTGGATCAACATGGCGTTAAAATATGCGTATTTGTATGACGCCGACGACCGAAAAGATCTTGATCGGTTTCGCGCTGTGTTTCATGTTCCGGTAGACCGTTACATCGCAGATGGCGTCGCACACGATCTGGCGATTCTGCCTCCTACATACGATGGGTTTCACAGTCCGGATTCTCCTGCGTTGTTTGATTCGGGAAAACTCAATTATGCATGGAGCAGAATCAAATGCTACAAAACATATCTGAAATACCAAGAAGAAATAAGGGAAAAGTTGAAAAAACAAAACAACGGAAGAACCCCTTTAGAATGGGAATTTTACAGGTGGCTTGAGGAGAAAGAAAAGCGGGAGAAAGAAAAACAGCAAAAAAATTGATTCTTTACAACACCCGATGGGACGAAAAACTCCCATCGGACGTATTATTATAGTATCATCAAATACACAAAATGAAGGAGGATTACATCCTATGCTGTTTGACAAACCGGACGAACACAACCACCGCTGGTGCCGCACCGGCGCGACCGAATCCACCTGTACCCAAAAAGGGACGATCGAACGTACGTGCGTGATATGCGGTGAAACAAAAACTGAATACATGTCTAAAAAGGCGCATTCCTATAACGTGTTTGACGAATTCCCCGACGACCCGGGGTTCGTCGTGCGCAAATGCCTGACGTGCAATAAGGTGGTTTCCAGATCCCGGATCGTCCCGTTGGATGCCTGTGAGGAAAATGACGCCGTCTATTTCGGCGCGTGGAAGCAGCCTTATTTTGACAAAGAAAAAAGGCCTCTGATCTGGCGTGTCGTGGAAAAACGCGACGGATATTTGTTCCTGATGCTTCTCGGGGACAGGATCTATCTGCCGTTTGACTGGTCGAAACAGCCGACGAACGTATGGAAAAACTGCGCGCTGCGGCGATGGCTGAACACGGAGTTTTTCGATGCGGCTTTCACGGCTGAGGAAAAAGCAAGAATGGCTTTTCTGGCCCCGGACGGCGATACGTCTATCGTAGACACCCCGACGCCGGACGGCGCGGATAGGCTCACGCTGCCGACGTTGAGTTTCGCCATTGACTATTTCTATTCGCACAAACGGTACAGTCTGAACAAAGAGGTTTACAGCAAAACCGTCATAGATGAAACCGACGTCCGATATGAGATGGAGGGAAGCGTTATGAGACTCAGAACAGACATTAGGTATTCGCAGGATCAGACGCCGATCATCGCGGTGGACATGGACGACAGCCGTGTGAAAGAAAAGCAGTATAATAAATATGCAATGAGTTGGTAATTGTCATCATAATGAAGATAAAAAAAGTATTGTGGGTTGTTTTTATCCTACTGAGTATGTTACAATAAAACCATAATCTAAAGAAACGAGGTAAAACTATGGAATACGAAGATGTAAAAAAATTGAGGGAAGAATGGGCAGATTATGTCAACAGAAGAAATCCTTTATCGTTTGGTGAGGAGGAAATCGACTTAGACGATTTCAAGGAACTTGCAAAAAGGACCTTTGAAGTCATTAAACAGGCAAAGGAAACGTATCTTTATCGCAATTGTCTACCTGAAGATATAACCCTTACATTGCAGTATCTTGAGCTATTGTCAGTATTTTCACAGTATACGTATTACGATAACATGGAAGATGAAAGTGATAATAGAATCTTCACCGCAACCTGCCTTGTTGCGGAGGGATTAAGGGATTTTGCCGTATTTCTCGACGATATCAAATTGGAAGAGAATAAACGGGTGTATTTTATCGATGATGAAACGGCCTCCGGGAATCTCTTTTTTTACAGAGATGACTACCCCTTTATTGAAGGCCGGATCTCAGATGAAGAATTGAAAAAAGTATATAAATACAACATTTACGAAGGGGATCTCACGAAGTTAATCGAGCTAGCGAACAGTATGATATGATAAAATAGTAACGGCTCCGTCATCTGACGGGGCCGTCGCTTGTATTAGTTATTTTTATGCGCTGAAGCCAATTACCCTGCGCAGGGCGGGGGTTTTGACATCCGGCAGGTCGATATCCGTTTCCTCGATGCGGGTCAAGGTCTGCTTCGTGACTTTTCCGGCGTCCATAGCGAGAATGCGGCCCGCCATGTTCATTTTTGCCTGCTCGATCAGATTACGGGCGCAGCGTCCGTTGCCGAAATCCGGCTGAAGCCGCGCCGCTTCAAACACGGTGCGCAGTTTTTTCACGGCGCCTTCACTGAAGGAGACGCCCTTTTTCTCGCCGATCAGCTTGGCGATAGCGCAGAGCTCGTCCGCGGAATAATCCGCGAAGGGCACGTGGAACGCGATGCGGGAGCGCAGGCCGGGGTTTTTCTCAAGGAACGTCTCCATCTCGTCGGGGTAGCCCGCGAAAATCACAACCAGATCCTCCCGCCGGTTTTCCATCTCCTGCACGATGGTGTTGATCGCCTCGTCCCCAAAGCTGCCGCCCCGGTCATCCACGAGAGAATATGCTTCGTCGATGAACAGCACGCCGCCCATGGCTGCCTTGAATTTCTCCTGCACGGTCTTTGCCGTCCAGCCCACGTACCGTGCTACGAGGTCGCTGCGGCCCACCTCCACGAGATGCCCTTTGCTGAGCAGGCCGTTTTCCTTCATGATCTGCGCAAACAGCCGCGCCGTGGTGGTTTTCGCCGTACCGGGATTGCCCGTGAACACCATGTGCATGGCAGGGCGGTCCTGCTTTACGCCCATATCTTTGTAGATGCGCTGCAGCTTGTAATAATCCAGCGCTTTGCATATCACGCTTTTCGCTTCGGTAAGCCCGATCATCTCCTGCAGCTCGTCCCACGCGCTGCCCTTCGCCGTCTTTTTCGCCGCCTCCCGGGTGTTGACTGCCATTTCCCTGTACTGCGGATAGACGGCGGTTTTCAGTTTCGCGTTGAACCATCCGTCGAACCGCTCCCGCAGTTCAGACGGCAGGTAGGTTTTATCCGGCTCCGCAAGCCGCTTTAGACGCCCGTCCGTCCGTACGCAGTTCTCCTTTGCCAGCCGTTTCAAAAACGATGCGGCGCGTTCGCCTGCCAACAGGTCTTCCCGCAGTTCGATGAGGTCCGTATTGCCCAGATTCTCATACAGCGCGCTCTTCTCCTTTTCGCAGACCCGCGGCAGGCAGAAGACCGAAAGCACGCGGTTGCGGTATTTCTGCGCGTATTCGCCCACAGCCGTGATAATGGCAGCGGAAGTGGAGGCGAAATCATCCTCTTTTCCATCGTTTTCAGAGGGGAGAAGCAGCGTCAGCATCCCCCCGACAGAGCTGCCGTAAACAGCCTCCAGCCATTCAGATGAAGGGGCGCTGCAATAGCGCAGATCGGCACAGCAGCAGCGGCGGTTGCCGATACGACCGTTTTGAATGAGCGCTTCTCCGAGCACGTTCGCAAAGTTGTTCTGCGTTTTCTCCGCATCCGCGGTGATCAGATAATGCACGGGGTGCCCTTTCACCTTTGCGATGCGTCGCTGCGCAAAGATCCTTTCCAGCTCCGGCGCGAGCGTATCCCTTGCGGGCAGCTCATCTGCACGCCGAAAAAGGCTCTCCCGGTTTTCACCGTCGGCAAGCATAAATTCACGGAAAGAGCAATCTCTGCAGCCGTGCCGCATAGGGACAAGCGACGTATCCTCCAAGATTTTGTCGTCGTCTTCGATGTAATCTCCCCGATAGGCGTTCCGTAAACGTTGATTCCAGTCTGTAAAGGTGATCTCCTCCGGCGTGGAAACCTCGGCGGAAACGCCGATTTTACGCATAAAATCCTCCGCGCGCCGGCTTAGATTTTTGTCATCGGTAACCAGCGCCGCCCCCTTGATCCGCGCGCCTCTGATCTCCGTAAGGAAGAAAAAGTCCTCTTTACCCTCGTTGCGACCTTCGGTTCTGTCGCAGATCTCTTCTTTGTGCTCCCGATACGTTTCCCTGTCCTTGTTTCCTTCGATCCATTCTTTATCCGTTGCCGTCGCCGTGAATTTCAAAAACTGCATGTTGCCGTCCTCCCGTGTTTTTGTCTGCAATCTATTTATACCATTTTTCATGGGGCAAAAACGGGGCAAGGGCGTTTTGATGCACAAAAAAAGCAGCATGGTTTCCCATGCCACTTTATACTTTTTCCCTTTTTCCCTTTTATACATATATCATATCATTGTTCACGATTTCCGCGGCGCGGTTTCTGATATTGTTCATAGATCGAACCCAATGTATCTGATCCGCCACTTTAAGACGTTCGTTGACACCCTCTTTTTCCGCCATTTCTTTTACCAGCCGGAAAAAGAGATCCTCTGCCTGAGTGTCGATCTCTGTAAGGTACGCGTTCAGGGTTCCGGACAAAAACAGATCAAGATACAGAGATTTCTTATTCTGGCGGATAAAGCGCAGATGGCGCCGGGCCCAAACACCGAGAGGGTAGAGCTCCTCTTCCGGCTCGTTGTCTTCGGGGAATTCCTGCGGCGTCATCACGCCGTCCTTCATTACCCGCCCGGTGGGGTAGTACCGTTCGTCTTTCAGTTCATACTCCCAGCCGGTACGTTTGTCGATGATGAATTCTTCCATTTCACTTGCCCTCCGATTTGTCAATGATTTTGAGTAGCAGCGCATCAACGTCCTCGGTCGGATAGTCCTCTTTGAGCAACTGATTCCGCCATTCGTTGATGCCGTTGATCAGCAGATTACACTCAAAGTCCGTAAACTTCATTTTGACTTTCTTTTCTTTCATAATGAAAACCTCCTGTTATTTGGTGATTTCATGATACCAAATAACAGGAGCGCCGTCGAATGTGTGAAATTTTTTTGATTATGTATATTTTTTCTGCCAATCAACTCTTATTAATGAACTCCCTTATGAACACTCGTACCAGAAAATCACGGTGATTTGGATACAAATCACCGTGATTTTCAATGAAGTAGCCCCTTGCGGGGCTAATGAAGGAATGAAGACGCATCGCTAATGAAGACGCTCCTTCGGAGCTAATGATCTGCCGGGGCGACTTCGCTTCATCAGGCGGCAGCGCCGCCGTCTTCATTAATGAGCGAAGCGAGTGGCTTCATTAGGGCGCAGCCCGTCTTCATTAAACAAATACTCTCATTTCTCTCTTTTTATCATACTCTCATTTCTCTCTTTTTATCATACTCTCATTTCTCTCTTTTTCTCAACTCTTGATTTCTGTGCGGCTTTTTGTTAAGATTGAAATGAAGAGGTGAATATGCATGCGCAATGATGAACTTTCCAATCAATCTCTCGATTTTGCTGTTTCCATCATCAATCTTGTAAAAGAACTGAAAGCGAAACACGAGTCGGTAATTTCCAACCAGATCGGACGCTCCGGCACTTCTATCGGCGCGAATATCCGTGAAGCGCAATATGCGCACGGGACGGCGGACTTTATCGCAAAACTCCAGATTGCTTTGAAGGAAGCGAATGAAACGGGTTATTGGTTGGAATTGCTTTATAAAACCGGTTATATTACAGAACCGTCTTATAAATCGCTCGATTCTGCCTGTACAAGTATTCGCATTATGTTGATTTCTTCCATCAAAACGGCAAAGGATCGCTGGACAAAGGAAAAGAAAGATCATTATGAAAGTGATTAAGGACATTCGTCTTTTTAAAAGTACGGAAGAAAATGTCGACGGTTATTCGCCTCAAGCCTTCGAAGAAAAGTCGTTATTGATCGTTCTGCATCGGGTTGTTATGAAACTGCGTGAGCAATCCTTCTCTCTCGGTGATTTCGACCATCTCTATATCAATTTTACGACGTGCCTTGCACCGGAGGATATTCAACCGGCAAACAGAAGCATTGACAGGGAAACACGGTGGTTTCGCTATTATGCCGCCGGTTCCGGCGAAATGCCCGCAAATCCGCGAATTACGGCGCGGATCCGGGCTTTTTTCTTTATGGGATTGAATAATTCATGGTTCCCGGGTATAATCAATATGAAATACGTCTGCGGCATGCGGATCGGGAGGGCAAACAATGGCGTCAAGCAAGTCGTATCTTGATTTTATCATGGATCAGCTTTCCGGGTTGGAGGGCGTCTCCTGCCGCCCCATGATGGGCGAATATATCATCTATTATAAAGGAAAAGTCGTGGGCGGGGTTTACGACGACCGTTTCCTCGTCAAGCCGACGAAAACGGCGCGGTCCCTGTCTCCCGACGCCGCCATGGATTTGCCGTATGAGGGCGCGAAGGAAATGCTGTCGGTTCCCGACGTGGAAAACCGCGCGTTCCTGGAATCCCTGCTGACGGCTGTGTATGAAGATCTCCCCGCACCGAAAAAACGGAATCAGTCTGATTGAAAATCTGATCATCTCATCAAAAACAGCGTCCCGGAGACAGTTGACTTCTTTTTGTTTATGCTTTATAATTTAAGGCAACACCGCACAAATCTTGACAACCGTCAGGTTGCCTGCGGAGACTCTGTACAATCTGACGAAAAAATCTACTGCGCAATCCGCACGCCCGAATTGTGCGGTGTTGCCTTAATACAAATTGAGAATATTTGAAAGATGCCGGTGATTTACGGTTGCGCAGGCTTATCCTGTCGTCCCATATCCGCGCGGGCGGAGCAAACGGCATCCGGAGAAACAAACATTATCAGATTGACGGAGGATTTCAAGATGGACAAAAAACCGATACAGAATATGGCTTATAACGATTTATGGCTGATTCTTCAGAATGCGGATGAATCGGCGTCGTCTCTTCTGCCCGGGAAGCTTCTTGATTTTATTCAGTCATCCATGGTGCCGGATGCGAAATCTGAAATAGACCTCAGTATTCCTCTGTATAAACAGAAGCTGTCAGGTAAAACAAGAGGCTGGTTAGCAGCGCTGAATCTGACATATTGGGCAGAGGACGAAACCGATCGGCGCAAATTGGCCCAAAGCCTGTTCCGCAATGAACAGCTCCACAACGGTAACCCTGAGGCTTTCATGTCGGAAGCGGATTATCAGGATATACTGAAAGAATATGACCATTGGAACGAAATGTTCGGCCCGATTCCTTTCTGGGAGGAAAGCCGCGGTCCCAAGGCATATTTTGATCCCGAGCCGTCGGAAACCGGCGCTCACAGGGAGCCTGCGTTTTTATACCGGGACGCGCCTGAGGATGCGGGGGAGGAATTCTGGACCCTTTGCCCGGAAGCGGAAGGTGCGATTGTCCTGAATGACGAACCCCTGCAGGAAAAGCGGTTTAAGAAATACGGACACATTTTTGAAACCGGGAAAGAAGCGGCTGCGTTATACGCCCGCAAACAGAGATATGACGATAAGGCCGCCGGGATGATAATGCTTGAAGCGGAAAAATGGGAGATTTACGTCGAGGAAACCGAAGGTTACGATATGGGTTACGGGACTGAGGGAGAGGATACCTCAAGCAGAACGAAACCGGTGCCGCCGGAGATCATCCTTGTCGCAGACGGGCATTTTGCGGGGGTTGCGGATACCTCAGGCGTCGATCCCGATGCTCAGCCTGAAAAAGACCGGCCGTTCGTTCATGCCGCTCTGATCAAATACTGGAACGGTCAGCCCATGTTCTACGCAGGGTCGTCCGAAAGCTTCAGCAGCGACGATCATGAGAGCTGGTCTTCCACGTCTTATTATTTGCAAAAGAAAACCGTTTGACCGTGCGGCGGATTTTGATTCCCCGGCCACGCACCGGGATATGATACAGCTTCTTCCCGGCTGCCGTCAGGCGGCTTGCGGAGGATCTGTACAAGCTGACGCATCAACCGGCCGCGCTGTCGGCATGACCGAATTGTGCGGCGCTGCCGTAATTCAGAAAGAGCAGGGATTGAAATGGTTATGAATCAGCAACAGGTTTTTTCTTCCGCCCGATGGGTCTCGTCGCCGGACCCCGTTTCCGGCAGGTTTTATTTCCTGCGGGGCGCGTTTTCCGTGCGGGGCGTGAAAAAAGCGACGCTGCGCGTCGTAGGCCTCGGGTTTTTCGAGTGCTTCCTGAACGGCGGCAGGGTCTGCGACGACCGCTTTCTTCCGCTGAATACCGACTATGAGCCGCGACAGGATTACCCGGTCGGGGAGACGCTGACCGGGCACCGGCTTCTGGTGCCGGAATACGACGTGACGGCGCTCCTGCTCGACGGCGAGAACCGGATCGCCCTTCATTTCGGCGGCGGCTGGTACGACCGGAACGGCGCGTCCGGCTTCGGCTGCGCCAAGGCGATCTGGCGGGTGTTCGGCGAGGATGAAACCGGCGCGTTCGATTTCTGCTCGGGCGAGGGGGACCGCGTCGCGGAGAGCTTTATCACGGATTACGACCTGATCTGCCGGGAGACGCAGGACCTGCGCAGCCCGATGAAAAACGCCGCGGCGTTTGATTTTGATGACGGCGGCTGGCAGAGCGCCGCGCCGGCGAAGGCGCCGGAAACACAGTACGGCTTTTCCGACTGCCCGCCCGACCGGGTCTGCGGACGGATCACCCCCGTGCCGGTCAACGGCGCGCGGAACGTATACGACTGCGGCGTGAATCTGACGGGGACCCCGGTGCTGCGCCTGGCCGGCAAAGCCGGCGAGACCGTGACGGTCCGCATGGCGGAGGAGCGCACGGCGGAGGGGGACCTTGACCCCGAATACGTCCACGGCCAGACCCTCACGCTGATCTGCGGCGGGGAGGAGCGGCAGGCGCGGGCGATCTTCACCTGGTTCGGCTTCCGTTATTTCTCTGTGGAGGGCCCGGCGCAGGTGCTGTATGTGGAGCAGATTCACGCGGACGTGGCTGTCGCGGCGGATTTTGACTGCGACGACGAGACGCTCTGCTGGCTGAACCGCGCCTTCATCACGACGCAGCGGATGAACATGCACGCGGGGATCCCTTCGGATTGCCCCCACAAGGAGCGCCGCGGGTATACCGGCGACGGGGAGCTGGTCTGTCACGCCGCGATGAACACGCTGCGGGCGGAGTCCTTTTACCGCAAGTGGATCCGGGATATTATGGACTGCCAGGACGCGGCGACCGGGCATATCCAGTACACCGCGCCCTATCTTCGTTCCGGCGGCGGGCCCGGCGGCTGGGGCTGCGCCATCGTCGAGGTGCCCTATCAGTTCTATCTTCATTACGGGGACGAAAGCGTTCTGCGGGATTGCTACGCTCAGATGCTGCGCTATTTCGATTATCTTGAGTCCCGCACCGTCAACGGCCTTGTGGCGGGGGACAAGCCCGGCGAGTGGTGCCTGGGCGACTGGTGTACCCCGCAGGCGATCATTCTGCCCGCGCCCTTTGTGAACAATTATTTCTATATCAGATCCCTGCAGCGCTGTCTCGTCATCGCGCCGCTGGCGGGTCGGGCGGTGGATCTGCCCATGCTGCGCCGCCGCATCGAGGAGCGCAAAACCGCGCTCGTCACGGCGTATTACAACCCGATGGACGGCAACTTCCTCGGCTGCCGTCAGGGTTCCAACGCCTTCGCGCTGGATATCGGCCTGGGCGATGAGCGGACGTATCGGAACCTCACGGCGTATTACCGCGCGCTGGGCGGCTTCGACACCGGCATTTTCGGCACGGATATCGTCACGCGGATCCTGTTTGAACACGGGGACGCGGACCTTGCCGTCCGGCTGCTGACCTCGGAAAGTCTTCATTCCTTCGCGGAGATGAAGCGCCGCGGCGCGACGACGCTCTGGGAGTATTTTCCCGGTTCCCTGCGGGACCGCTCCCACAGCCATCCCATGTTCGGCGCCGTCGCCGCTTATCTTTACGATTTCCTGCTGGGGATCCGGCAGCCGGCGGGGGAGGCGGGGTTCCGTTCGCTGGAGATCGCTCCCGTCTTCGCCGCCCCGCTGAACCGGGCGTCCGGATACCGGGACTTCCGGCAGGGACGCGTCCGGGTCGCCTGGGAGCGCCAGGGAGAGCGGATCCGCCTTCGCGTGACGCTGCCCGAGGGACTGCCCGCGTCGCTGATCGTCGGGGAACGGCGCGTCCCGCTGAGGGCCGGAGACAACGAGCTTCTGATCTGACGGCGCATTCCTGTTCCCGACAGAATCTCAATATCTGCAATGCGTAAGCCGCACCTTCCCGGGTGCGGCGATTTTTTAAAAATCAATCTGTTTTCAAGAAACGGCGGGTAAAATGAACCCATCAAAACGGAAAGCGAGTGAGTCCGATGGCCCCCGTATCCCGTCCGCAGGATGATCCACAGCTGAAAAAAATATGATTTAAGGAGGCATATCTCATGAAACGCACATCGTTCTTTACAAAACTATTCGCATTCGTCCTCAGTCTGGCGACGCTGCTTGCGGTATCGGTCCCGGTCGCCGCAGCGGCCGCCGACGTCGACGCAAACGCGACGCGGTTCACCTTTTCGGATTCCGGAATCACGGTGACCGAGGGCGCATACACCGGCTACAAGGTGAAAAACACCGCGCTTACCATCAACGCCGCCGGGACGTATCTTGTGTCCGGCTCCTGCGGGAACGGCACGATCGTAGTAAAGAAGAACGTCACCGGTGTGACGCTGATTCTCGACAATCTGACCCTTACGGCGTCCGCCACCGCGCCCGTCACCTGCAACAAGGGCAGCGGGGTGACGATCATCGCCGCGGCGGGCAGCGTGAACAATCTCGCCGACGATCAGTATAACAACGACGACGTTTATACGGATGAAACGAGCTATCCCGATATCGAGAACGCCGTTATCAAGTGCAAGGACGGCTCCAACGTGACGATCTGCGGGACCGGCACGATCAACGTGAACGCCTACGGCAAAAACGGCGTCAAGGGCGGGGCGGATCTTTACGAAGAGGACGCGGACGGCAATTACACCGACGTCTTGCTCTCAACCGCTTCCCTGACGATCGAAGACGTGACGCTCAACGTCGCGATCAAACACAGCTATAAAGATCCGGAAGATGCGAGTTCTTATGACGGCGACGCGATCAAGGCGGAGAAGGAACTCAATATCCGCTCCGGGAATATCACGGTATCCGCCAATGACGACGGCATCAAATGCGATTATACGCTGAACATCGGCGCCGAGGGAACGACAGGCCCCACGGTCAACGTCAAAAAAGCGGCGGAAGGCATCGAAGGCGCCGCGGTCAACGTGTATTCCGGTAACGTGTATGTGACGGCGACCGACGACGGGATCAACGCCGCCAACGGGGATCTCGCGGACCGCAGCGCGGACTTCTCCTATAACCAGTACGGCGGTTATGTGTACGTCAATGTAACCAACGGCGACGGGCTTGATTCCAACGGCAGCGCGACCCTTGCGGGCGGCACGCTGGAGGTGTACGCGCCCAGCCAGGGCGACGGAGACCCGATCGACACCGAATACGGCTGTACGTTCGGCGGCGCGACGGTGCTTGCCGTGGGACACGCCATGATGCAGCAGAGTTATACCGGCGCGTACGTCGCATTCGGCGGCGCCGGCGGTATGGGCGGTTTCGGCGGCAGGGGCGGCAACGCCGGAGAAACCATCGTCACCGCGGGCAGCGCGATCACCGTCACGGACGCCTCCGGCAACACCGTGTATACCGCAAGGTCAACGGCAGCGCGCAGCGCAAGCTATGTTTTGTTTGCAAGTCCCGAGCTCTCTTCCGGCGGAAGTTATAAGCTGAACGGCAGCACGGCCGGCACGGCAGGAATCTCCGACGGCGGCGGCATGGGCCCCGGCGGGCAGGGCGGCCGTCCGGATTTTCCGAACGAAGGGTCTTCCTCCGGCGTCCTGAGCTTTCTTCAGCGGATCATGCAGTGGTTCCGGAACCTGATCGATACGATCAAAGGCGTGTTCGGTCTTTGAAATGCGCAGATTCCTTCCGTAAAACAAACGGGATCGGTTTTTTGAGCCGGTCCCGTTTGTTTCGCTGCGCTTTTTCGGCGATATCCCAATATATCCCAACGGAACGGCGGAATAAAACGGCAAAATTGGTGAATCCACAGAAAATCCGTTTTTTTATAAAAAAGCTGTTCCCGTTGCCGGAATCTGTGTTATAATAAAAAAGTGCGGCGCGAAGGCGTTCGCCGAAACGAATTATCCCACAACCCGGCGCCGCGATTCCGACGCGGGTTTTGCGGGACGCAAAGAAACGGAGGATTTTTATGAACAATATCAAAACGTGGAAAGCGCTGACCGCGCTGCTTCTCTGCGCGCTGATCGTCGTGGGCTGCCTTTACGGCTTCGGCGTGGGCAGAAAGGACAAAGCTCCCGCGCAGACCGACGAGCCCGGCCAGACGCAGGCCGCACCCGCCCCGGCGGACGGTGAAAGCATGCTGGATCTTTGGACCGCGGACGCGGCGGCAAAAAAAACGCTGATCGACTATGTCGGCGCCGTCACCGCGGAGGGCGGCGCGGATTTCATCCCCGTGGAGCACCGAATCGCCGTGTTCGATCTGGACGGCACGCTGTTCTGCGAGACCGACCCGAACTATTTCGACTACTGTCTGCTGAAATACCGCGTACTGGACGATCCGGATTACAAGGACAAGGCCTCCGACTTTGAAAAAGAGGTCGCCAATAAGATCAAGGAGCAGAACGAGACCGGCGCCTCCTTTGACGGGCTTGAGGTGGACCACGGCAAAGCCGTCGCTTCCGCCTTCGCGGGCATGACGGTGGCGGAGTTCAACGCTTATATCCAGGAATTCAAAAAACAGCCCATGCCCTCCTTTGACGGCATGACCCGCGGCGAGGGCTGGTACCGCCCGATGCTGCAGGTGGTCGAATACCTCAAGGCAAACGATTTTACCGTTTACGTCGTCAGCGGAACGGACCGCTTCATCGTGCGCGGCATCGCCGACAATTCGCCTCTTGATCTGCCGAACGGCCAGATCATCGGCTCCGACGAGACCCTTGTCGCGCCGGATCAGGGCGACACCGACGGCCTGAAATACGTCTATGACGACAACGACAAGCTGGTGCTGGGCGGCGAATTCGTCGTGAAGAACCTGAAGATGAACAAGGTCACCGTTATCATGCAGGAGATCGGCGAGCAGCCCGTGCTGTCCTTCGGCAATTCCACCGGCGACGCCAGCATGGCGGAGTACGTCACCAGCGGCAATCCTTACAAGAGCCTTGCCTTTATGCTCTGCTGCGACGATACCGCGCGCGAGAACGGCAATGAGGAAAAGGCGAACAAGATGTACGACCTCTGCGACGAGTTCGACTGGGTGCCCGTCTCGATGAAGAACGACTGGACCACCATCTACGGCGACGGCGTGACCAAAATCGCCGATGCGGGCTGAGCCCCCGAAAAACAGGCTTACTCGTGTTTGCGCAGCAAGCACATATCGAATGCTCGCTTGCGAGCATATATCGAGTTGACCGCAGGTCAACATATCGAATCGCCGCAAGGCGATATCTCGATAAACAGGCTTTTTACTTTGGCAGCATAGCTGCGACGGTCGAGACTAAAAACAGTCCACCGGACTGTTTTCTTAACGTCCCGACTCGATATGTCGAACAAGTTCGACTCGATATGCCGCTGAAGGCGGCTCGATATGCGTCGCAAGCGACGCAAGACAGGGATTCGCCCCGCTGAATCAGAAAATCCGGTCTGCAGCCGAAAGGCTGCAGACCGGATTTTGTTGTTTGTGTTCGGGGGTTCTCTCTCTTCCGGCGCCGGGTCAGGAGCCGAAAACGTTGGTGCCTGCGGTCGGAACGTGATAGCAGATATAGAAATCATCGTTCGACCAGTCGCAGTTGCTGGCTGTGAAAACCGTTTCTCCCCATTCCGGGATCAGGATCGGGCAGGAAAATTCCGCAAACGAAATCTCCATCGTGCAGTCTGCGGAAAGCTCCGCGCTCATCGCCAGCGGCTGAAACGAGACTCCCGGTTTCTTGTATGATTTTTTCATGATGTCGGCTCAGTCCCTCACTTGAAGAAGGACAGCAGCGTTTCGATCAGCTTCACGAGCCACCTGAGCAGGTCGAGGAGTCTCGCGGTGAGCTTCTTGCCGAAGCCCAGAAGGGAGAATCCGTCGGAGCCCTCTTCGGCGTCGGTTTCATCCGTCTGATCCGCAGGCTCTTCCACAGGCTCTTCCACAGGAGCCATGGGGACCTTCGTCGGGATCGTCTCGCTGACTCTGCCGAAGGCGTCCTTCAGGATCACGTCGTAGGAATCCTCGCCGGTCTCCTGAACGGTGAACGAATAGGTCCAGGTCCTCGTGCCGTCCCCGTTCTCGGTGTACTCGGTGATCTCGGTGTCGCCCACCGTGACCGCGACGATCTCGGAGGAGGTGGTGATTGTCATCACCGCGGTCGCGCCGGCGGTGAGGTCGGTGGTCTCCCAGTTGATGTCGAGGGTGGAGGTGTCCGCCGTGGTGAGCACGCGCTTGACTGCCATCGCTGCGAAATTGAGCGTGCGTCTGCTGCTGGCAACGGTCAGCTGAGGCTCGGCCTCATCCTCCTTCGGCGGGTTCGCGAACGCCGTCTTGAAGCTCGTCAGCGAAAGCACCACGTCGGAGTCGTTGAGAATGACCACGTCATAGTCCGCGATCCATGCCGTGCCGTCCTCGCTCTTCGTCCAGGAAAGCAGCGGAGTCAGGTCGTAGAACTGCTCTGCGCTGCCGCTGACAGTCATGGAGCTGATCTGCCGGATCACCTGCCGCTTCACGTCGGAGATGATCACGCGCACCGAGGCGACGGAGGGAACCGGCTTGCCGGTTTCGGGATTCGTGCCCGTGATGGCGGTCTTCATGCCCAGCTGGAAGGAGGACGGAGCCTGTACGGATGCGACGGCGGGCTTGAAGGCGATCGCCTGATACTGCGCCAGATACATCTCGTTGTTGGGGCCGGCCTGTTCCAGATCGGCAAGCGCCGTCGCGGAATTCGCGGTGACGAACATACCGTCGATCATGATCGAGCCGCCCACCGGGTTGTCGCCCACGCCGGCGGTCTCTCTCAGGAAGGCTTCATGGTCCGCCAGGACCGTGTCGCGGACCTTGGAGAAGATGGCGTTCCGCTCATTGTCCTTGTCATAGGCCTCGGCAACGACGGTCGTCAGGTTGTCGCCGGTGCCCGCCGGGTTGTAAACGCGGATGCCGTCCACATAGACGTCGTAATTGCCGGCCTTCTGGATGTCGAACGACGCGGCGTAGCGCGGCTGGATCGACGCCTTGTAGGTGCCGTACTCCAGGCCTCTGACCCTGATCACGGGGATCTGGTACAGCACGCCGTCGGAGGTGGTCTCGGCGAGCCAGCCGTAAGCGTAGTCGTAGACGTTCTGATCGTCGGAATGGTTCTTGGTGGTGTAGACCCTGCCGTTCACGCGCACGTGATGTTCGTCCGCGTCCTTTGCCGGATGATAGGGGTTGAAGGTGTCGGCGAAGTAATACAGCGGCAGGTTCTCGTTGCCGTTTTCATCTGTCGCCGCCAGCGTCACGCCCTTCGCGGGGTCTACGTAAAGTCTGCCGTAGCTGTAGCCGTAGTAGGTGTTGATGACCTGCCTGTTGACCACGTTTCCGGAGAGGTCCGTCACCGTCAGGGTGACCGCGCCGGTGTTGCCGCCGGTCACGCTGATCATGTCGAAGCCGTTGCCGCAGAAGGTGAATTCCGCCTTGGGCGAGATGGCGGGCGACGGGCTGCAGCCCGCGTCCAGCGAGACGTATTTCGCCGAGCCCAGCGAATAGGTGGCGACTTTATCGTCATAGGCCGCGTCGTTGCCGTACACGTTGTTCGCGTCGTAGTTGAACAGCGCGAAGGTTCCCGGGCGGTCTTCCGCCTGATAGACGTCGGTGTAGGTCTCGCCGGCGGTCTTCCATTTGTACGCCGCGTTGGCGCCGGTACCGTCGGTGAAGGTGAGGAAGCTGTCCTCATAGTAGATGTTCTGGGCGGGGATCAC
>CACYHJ010000137.1 GCA_902774165.1 Oscillospiraceae bacterium | reverse complement strand
TGGAATATCTTGATCCTCCTGCGGTGGAAAAGCACCTGATCGGCCATCTTCAGACCAACAAGGTATCGAAGATTCTTCCCCACGTTTCTATGATCCAGTCCGTGGACAGCGTCCGGCTCGCCGAGGCGATCGGCAGGGAAGGGGAAAAAACCGGCAGGGTCACCGACGTTCTTCTTGAAATCAATATCGGGGACGAGGCTTCAAAAACCGGTTTTCCGCCGGACGGATTCGAGGAAGAAATCTGCAGAATCGCCGCTTTACCGGGGCTGCGTGTGCGCGGATTGATGACAATTCCGCCTTTTTGTGAAAAAAAAGAGGATTCGCGCAGATTTTTTTCCAAAGCTTATAAATTATTTGTTGACATTAAGGGTAAAAATATAGATAATATAGATATGCATATTCTTTCCATGGGAATGTCGTCAGATTATCCGGAAGCAATCCTCGAGGGCGCAAACCTCGTTCGGGTCGGCACCGCGCTGTTCGGCGGCAGACGTTATTAAGACTTTAATTGAGAGATTTTTATTTTGGAGGATAAGAAAATGAATTTATGGGAAAAGATCAGATCAAACGTTGTCGCGCCGGACGATGAGTTCTTTGACGAGCAGGACGAGGCAGAGGTTGTTGAGGAAGAACCCGCTGCGGATACATACGAGACCCGCAGAGCGAAGAGAGCCGCCAGAGCGTCTTCCGACGACGGCTTTAAGGCTTCCCCGATTTTCCGCAGCAGCGCATCGTCGTCCTCGACCTCTTCCGAAGACAAGGTCGTCGATATCCACACCACCGCCAAGCTGCAGGTCGTTCTGCGCACCCCGAAGGGAGAGCATGAGGACGCGTTCGTGATTGCCGACGATCTCAATAAAAAGCGCACGGTCGTTCTCAATCTCGAAAAGTGCGAGAAGAACGCAGCCACCAGACTGATCGATTTCCTGCAGGGCGTGACATACGCCAATGAGGGAAAGCTGAAAATGATCGCCAGCAACATCGTGATCATTACCCCCTATAACGTTGACGTCATGGGCGATCTTCTTGATAATCTTGAAAGCAGCGGACTGTTCTTCAACTGAGCCCCGGACCCGTCGAATATCATTCCGGTACCGTCGGATCGGCGCCGTGAATCACAGAAGAGAGGTAGTAATGTATGCTGACACCCGAACAGCTCAATAATCATTCCTTTACACTGAATGAGTACGGCGGTTACAATGCGGAGGAAGTCAACAGATACTTCGGCGAGGTGATCGCGTCCTACAATCAGATGTACCGTGAAAACGGCGATCTGATCCGCAAAATCTCCATTCTTGCCAATAAGGTGCAGGATTATCGGGCGGATGAAGACAGTATCCGCAACGCGATCCTGAACGCGCAGCGTTCCGCCGACAGCATCGTCCGGGACGCGAACCGCCGTGCGGATTCGATTATAGACGAGGCCAACCGTCGCGTTGCCGATATTGTAGACGGTCAGGAGGGCATTGTCACCCGCGCCAACGCGCAGGCGGACGGCATTCTGTCCAACGCGCGGGTGGAGGCGGAGAATATTGTCGCCGACGCCATGCAGAAGGCGGAGGAGATCAAATTTACCGCAAACGCGGATGCCGCGCTTATTCGGGAAGATGCGCAGAAATCCGGTGAGACCATTGTCGACAACGCCAACAAAGAGGCGATGGACGTGCTGTCCTACGCCCGGATCGAGGCGCAGGAGATCCGCGAGGGCGCCGGGAAAGACGCCGAGCAGATCAAGGCGGACGCGGTCAAGGGAATTTCGGATCTTGCAGCCTCCAATGAGCAGGCGCAGGCGGAGCTTGATCGGATGAACGAAGAGCTTCAGCGCCTGAGCGAGCGTCAGACAGAGCTGAATGCGTCGCTTTCGGGCGCCGGCGCGGAGCTTGAGGAAAAGAACGCATTGATTGCGTCCGCAGCGGCTGCGATCAAAGAAAAAAACGCGGAGCTTGATACACAGGCGTCCGCGCTTGAAACCGTCAAGGCAGAACTTGGCGCAAAACAGCGGGATCTTGAGATTTCCCGCGTTGAGCTTGAAGAACTGCGTTCCGCAATCTCCCGCACGATGGAGCAGAGCGGCGAAGCAGACGCGGAAAAACAGCAATATGCGGCTGAGATCGCAGCTTCGGCTGCCCAGCTGCGCACCATTCAATGTGATATAGAAGCGCTTACCGGTGAAAAGACGGCGCTGACGGCGCAGATCGAAGCTCTGTCCGCGCATGTAGAACAGTTGCAGACGCAGGCGGCTCATGCTGCGGAACAGCCCGTCGCTCCGGCGCTGACCGATGAGACGGAACCCCCTGCGGATGAGACACCTGAAGAAATCTCTTCCCCGGATGGGGCGCAGTTGCCGGAAGCGGAAGAGGACTTTGCGCAGGAAACCGCAGCCTCCGGGCAGCAAGACGCTGAGTTGTCCGAATCTGCTGAGGAACCTGCCCCGACGGAGGAGCCGCAGCCGGAAGAGGAAGCGATAACGGAATCTCCGGAGACTGAACCCGCTGAGTCGGCGGAAGAGGAACCTTTTGTTGATGAGCGCGAACGGAAAAGAAGAAGAAAGAAGAGAAGAAAAAAGAACCGTCATTATATTCCCGAAGAAGCCGAGGAAGTGGAGTCTTCCCCCGCGCCTGAATCGCCGACGGCGGAGGAAAACACGGATCAGGACGCGTTTGTCGTTCACGTCGATACCGATGACTTCGGTGAAAACGTCGACGAATACGGTTTTGATGAGTTCGGTGGCGGCGACGATGAATTTCCCGAGTATATCGCTCCCGTGAAACAATCTGCGCCGGACGAAGAGGTCCCGGCCGTATCCGCTGAGGATGAGACGGTGGTCATTCCCGCTTCCGATCTGCCGGTCGAAGCAGCGGCTGCACGGCCGGACGATACGGAACCGTTTGATGATGTCGGCAGCCTTGACGATGATATTTCCGAGCCGGACGACAATGCTGAAAAAGATTCTGCTGAAGACGGCGCCGAGGAATTTGATTCGTTTGATCTGTTTGATTCTTTCGGTGACGATGACGATGCGCCGGCGGCTTCCGAGGGGGAGGCTCCGGAAACGAGGACGTTATCCGATTCCGCCGTCGGTAATAACGAAGTCGCTTTCGATCTGTTTGACGAGGATCTTCCCGGCGCGGATCACGAAGACGGCGATGTTCTTGCGCAGGATATTCCCGTGATAGCGGAAGCGGAAGAGGAAGAGCCCGTAACCGGCAGAAAATCCCGCAAAAAGAGAAAGCGTAGATAACACATGGCGGTTAAGAGAGCGGAAACAAAAAAAGAAAAGCTGATACGGTTGCCGATCCAGTTATGCGCGGCAACCGTGCTTTTCGTTGTCGATTTATGGATCAAGGCAGCGGTCAAGGGTTCCGGCCTGACCGAAAAAGCAAAGAACCTGATCTCCGGCGTTCTCAGTCTGACGTTTACAAAGAATACCGGCGCGGCATGGGGGATTTTTCGGGATAAACCGCAGCTGCTTTCGTTTTTTGTCGCGGCAGCGCTTCTGGCAATTGCGGTCTATTCCGTAATCGGCAGATCCAACAGGATCGTTCAGGTCTGCCTTACTATGATTTTTGCCGGAGGCGCCGGGAACCTTGCCGACCGGATCGTCAACGGTTACGTCACGGATTATATCAGTTGCGATTTTATTGATTTCCCCGTGTTTAACTTTGCCGACTGCCTGATCGTGGTCGGATGTATCCTGCTGATGGTCTATCTTATTTATGATACCGTCAGAGAAATGAAGACAAAAAAGACCCCGGCGGAGCAGCAGAATGGATAAGCTGGATTTTTTTGCGGATGAAGAATACGCCGGCATCCGCGCCGATAAGGCGGTGTCCATGTTCGAGCCGTCCCTCTCCCGCAGCGCGGTACAGAAGCTGCTGGAAAAAGGGCTTGTGACCGTTGGGGGCAAACCGCAGTCCAAGAATTACAAGCTGAAATACGGCGACAAAATCGAAATTACGCTTCCCGAGCCGGAGCCGACAGACATCCGGCCGATGAATATCCCGTTGGATATTTTTTATGAGGATGCGGATCTTCTTGTCGTCAATAAGCCGAAGGGGATGGTGGTACATCCCGCGCCGGGGCATTATGACGACACGCTTGTGAACGCCCTGATGAACCACTGCGGCGATTCTCTCTCGGGCATCAACGGCGAGATCCGCCCCGGGATCGTCCACCGGATCGACAAGGATACCGGCGGGCTTCTGATGGTCGCGAAAAACGACGCGGCGCATATCGCTCTGGCGGAGCAGATCCGGGACCACTCCTTCCGTCGGGAATACCGCGCCGTCCTGTGCGGCAATCCGAAGGAGGATATGGGCGTGGTCGACCGGCCGTTGGGCAGACATCCTTACGACCGGAAAAAACAGACGATCGGCGGCGTGAATCCCCGCGACGCGGTGACCCGCTGGGCCGTGCTGGAGCGATACCGCTATTTCTGCAACGTGAAATGTGTGCTGGAAACCGGCAGAACCCATCAGATCCGGGTGCATATGCTGTCAATCGGCCATCCGGTGGCGGGCGATACCGTCTACGGCGGCGAAAAAAACGATTTCGGGCTCAGGGGCCAGTGTTTGTTTGCCGCGGTATTGGGCTTTACGCATCCGAGCACCGGAAAATATATGGAATTCGAAGCCCCGCTTCCGCGGTGGTATACGGATTTTATAGATAGAATCAAAAGATCGAACTGGTAAATTCAGAATATCAAAGGAGTGATCGTATGACGCTGTCAACACCGCAAATCAAGGACCTGAAGATCAAAGCGCTTCATATCCGCAAAGGGATCATCGAGGGGACCTACAATGCGAAGTCCGGCCATCCCGGCG
The DNA here is from genome assembly GCA_902774165.1 of Oscillospiraceae bacterium. GTDB lineage: Bacteria > Bacillota > Clostridia > Oscillospirales > Acutalibacteraceae > RGIG2774. Next base: position 2,217 of record CACYHJ010000137.1, on the reverse strand, counting down.
GATCGCTGTCTATCGTCGAGGTTCTGACTTATCTCTATTTTGTTAAGATGAACGTCGACCCGAAGGACCCGAAGAAAGAAGACCGCGACCGATTTGTGCTTTCCAAGGGTCATGCCGCTCCCGCGCTTTACGCGACCCTTGCGGAAAAAGGCTTCTTCCCCGTGGAAGAGCTGAAGACCCTGCGCAAGAGCAACGCCCGGCTGCAGGGCCACCCGAATATGAATTACGTTCCCGGCGTCGATATGAGCACCGGCTCTCTGGGGCAGGGGATCTCAGCCGCCGCGGGCATGGCGCTGGGCGCGAAGCTTTCCGGCAAGTCCTATAAGGTCTATACGGTTTTAGGCGACGGTGAGATTGAGGAAGGTCAGGTCTGGGAGGCGGCTATGTTTGCCGCGGCAAAGAAGCTGAACAATCTTGTGGCGTTCGTCGACAACAATAACCTTCAGATCGACGGAACCGTGGAAGAGGTCAACTCTCCCTATCCGATCCCCGAGAAGTTCGCGGCGTTCGGCTGGAACGTGATCGAGATCAACGGCCATGATTATCAGCAGATCGCGGACGTGCTTGAAAACAGCGATTCTTCCGACAAACCCACCGCGGTCATTATGAAGACCGTCAAGGGGCTCGGCGTTTCCTATATGGAAAATCAGGTCAACTGGCACGGCGCTGCGCCGAAACAGCCGGAATATGAGATTGCGATGGCGGAGCTGGATAAGGCTCTTGCGGAAACGGAGGCGGAATAATATGGCGGACACAGTAAGAATTGCCACCCGCGATGCTTACGGCAAAGCGCTTGTGGAGCTTGGCGAAAAGAATGAGAAGCTGATCGTGCTGGACGCCGACCTTGCGGCCGCGACCAAAACCGGCGCGTTCAAGAAGGCGTTTCCCGACCGTTTTATTGACGTGGGAATCGCAGAGGGGAATATGATGGGCATTGCCGCGGGCCTCGCGACCGCCGGTTTTACCGTGTTTGCCAGTTCCTTCGCGATGTTTGCCGCGGGCAGAGCCTTTGAGCAGGTCCGCAACTCCATCGGCTATCCGCACCTGAATGTGAAGATCGGCGCGACCCACGCCGGAATCTCGGTCGGTGAGGACGGCGCGTCCCATCAGTGCTGCGAGGATATTGCCCTGATGCGCTCCATTCCGGGCATGACGATCATCAACCCCGCAGACGCGGAAGAAGCAAAACAGGCGGTCTTTGCGGCTGCGGAAAAAGACGGCCCTGTCTATATGCGTTTCGGAAGACTTGCCGTTCCGGTTCTTTTCGACGCGAATTATAAATTTGAGATCGGAAAGGGCGTTTATCTCAGAGAGGGCGCGGACGTGACGATTATCGCGACCGGCCTTCTTGTCGGACCCGCCCTGGATGCCGCGGAGGCGTTGTCTGCGGAAGGGATCGGCGCCGCGGTGATCAATATGGCGACCATTAAGCCGGTCGACAGAGAGATCATCGTTGACGCCGCAAAGAAAACCGGCTGTATCGTCACCGCGGAAGAGCATAATATCATCGGCGGCCTCGGTTCCGCCGTCGCGGAGGTCGTCTGCGAGACCGTCCCGGTGCCGGTGGTGAGATGCGGCGTTGAGGACGTGTTCGGCAAGTCCGGTCCCGCGCTGGAGCTTTTGGATATTTACGGCCTGAACGCCGCGGGCGTCGCCGCGAAGGCAAAATGCGCCCTGGCGATGAAAGGCTGATTTTGTCGGACAAAAGGTATTAACCACCGGGAAGGAGCGGCAATATGGCGAACTGTCCGAATTGCGATTATAAACTGAAACTCACCGATTGGCGGCCCGAATGCCCGAAATGCGGCGTCAATATGCTGTATTTCAATATGGAGGAGCGGCTTCGGGAGGATGCGGATAAGGCCGAGCTGGAATACGCGAGATCGCAGCCGAAAATCGACCGGCTCAAAGCCGCGGTATACGGAAGCCCGTGGGCGATTATCCGCCTTGTGCTTCTTTTGCTTCCGATCGGCGCTCTGATGCTTCCGCTGGGCCGGATTTCTCTGGAACTGCCTTTTTACTCCAAGGTGACAACGGTGAACGCGATTGCGGTTTACAACGCGGTTTCGTCCATGGATTTCGGCAGACTGCTGGCCATGACAAAATCGGAACTGATCGGCAGGGATGTCGCGATGTTCCTTGCGGCGGTGATTTTTGTGCTGCTTGCCGTCGTACTGATTCTGGTGCAGCTTGTATGCGTCATCATGGCGTTCGGCA
>CACYHJ010000136.1 GCA_902774165.1 Oscillospiraceae bacterium | reverse complement strand
TCCCGTTGTCGCAGATATCCATTTTGATTATAAGCTTGCGCTGGAATGCGCTGCGGCAGGTGTGGATAAAATCCGCATTAATCCCGGCAACATCGGCGCGGACGAGCGGGTAAAGGCCGTTGCCGACGAATGCGCCAGACGGGGGATTCCCATCCGGATCGGTGTGAATTCCGGGTCTCTGGAAAAACACATTCTTGAAAAGTACGGGGCGCCGACGCCGGAAGCCCTGGTGGAAAGCGCACTCTATCATTGCGAGCTGCTGGAAAAATTTGATTTTGACAATATTGTGATATCCATAAAATCCTCCGATGTGAAGCGCACGGTTGAGAGTTACCGGCTTGCGGCAGAAAAAGTGCCCTATCCGCTGCATCTCGGCGTAACGGAAGCCGGTACGGAGCGCATGGGGCTGATCAAATCCGCCGCCGGGATCGGATCGCTTCTGATGGACGGCATCGGCGATACGATCCGGGTATCTCTGACCGCCGATCCGGAACAGGAGATCTATGCCGCGAAGGATATCCTGAACGCGATCGGGCTCGGCAGGGGCGGCGTCCGCTTCGTTTCGTGCCCGACCTGCGGGAGAACGGAAATTGATCTGATCGGCATTGCCGGAGAAGTGGAACGCAGGCTGCGGGGATGTGAAAAGAACATCACCGTCGCCGTGATGGGCTGCGTCGTCAACGGACCGGGGGAGGCTCGCGAGGCGGACATCGGCATCGCCGGCGGCAAGGGCTGCGGCATTCTCTTTAAAAAAGGCGAAATTGTGAGAAAAGTGCCGGAAAACGAACTGGTCGACGCGCTGATGGAGGAGATCGAAAACCTGTAACACCCCGGTATCGAAGTCTTTTTTTCGGTAGATGATTTTTACAGAAGATTATAACGACAGGCTCTTTCGGGCCTGTTTTTTTTATTTTTTTGGAATTGTTGATAAAAATTCCCGGAATTTGTTGAAAAACTGTTGTTTTCTTCTTGAAAACCCGTTGAAAACTGTCCAATTCCTGTTGAAAATTTTCAATATCAAAACCTTGTTGAAAACAATTCAATAATATACAAAATGTAAAATGCATATCAAGAAATATACATTCTGTAAAACAATGAAAATCGCTTTATTTTTTTTGTTTTAAGGTTGAGGTTTTACAGAAGCTGTGTTAGAATAGAATGTATCTTATCATAGGGAGGTCCTGCGATGTATTATGTAATCATGGATCTTGAATGGAACAACGTTTATATGCAGCGTCTTCGCGGATTTATGAACGAGATCATAGAAATCGGCGCTGTGCTTGCGGATGAAGAGCTTCATATCGTGGATCGTTTTTCCTGTCTGATCAAACCGGTCAAAGGGAAAAAACTGACGTCCCGCGTCAAGAAGCTGACCCATATCACAAACGATGAATTGAAGACTAAGGGGATTCCTTTTGAGGACGCGATCCGGGATTTCAAATCATGGCTTCCGAACGACAGGATCATTTTTGTTTCCTGGGGAACTTCCGATCTTCGCGCCATGCTTGACAACTACCGGTTCTTCTTCGGCGGAGACAATATCCCATTTATCAAGGAATATCTGAATGCGCAGAACTATTGTCAGAGCTATGCGGCCCCCGGATCCTCCAATCAGATCGGGCTGAGCGCCGCAGCCGAAGCGCTCGGCATATCCGTCGAGCAATATCAGGCCCATCGCGCCCTGGACGACAGTTACATCGCCCTTGATTGCCTGAAAAAATGTTACTCTGTCGACAAGGCGGAAAAGTACATCGCCATGTGCGATAAAGGCTTTTATAAACGGCTCTGCAATAAGGCGGTTGTCATTAAGGACATCAACGACCCGATTGTGGATCCGAATTATCTGATCTGCCGCTGCGATCTTTGCGATAACGAGATGGATCGCTTTGAAGACTGGCGGTTCAGCTCCTCCGCCGGGTTCAAAACGCTGTTCGGGTGCCCGGAATGCGGTATTTACAAGCGATATTCGGTCAAAATCGTTTCTCTTGCCGACGGAATCGACGTGAAAATTTCAGTAAGAAACGCCTATGAAGTGAGCGAAAACGGAAATGAAATTGTTCAAACGCAGGCTTAAAGCGCTGATTGCGGCGCTGGCGGTTCTGGCTGCACTTCTGTGTTCCTCCTGCAATGCGGATCAGATCGAAGATTCTCAGAACGCGGCGCCCGGGAAGGAATACAGCGAATCCATGCGGGCGTTCTGGATGACGTACGCAGAGATTGCCGATATATATAATAGAGATCCGTCCGCTTTCAGCGAACGCCTTACGGAGATTTTTACCGATCTCTCCGCAAAGGGATTTACCACCGCGTTTTTTCACGTCAGAGCGTTTTGCGACGCGTTTTACGACTCCGCGATTTTCCCCCGTTCCGCGTCGCTTTCCCCGCGCGGGGACAATGCGGCGGATCCGCTTGCATGCGCGGTTGCCGCGGCGCATTCCGCGGGCATGGCGCTGCACGCCTGGGTCAATCCTTACCGGGTCAGTTTCAGCGCTGACGTCAACGCGCTGCCTGAAAATTCTCCCGCCAAAAGGATTTTGGATGCCGGCGAATCTGAGCGGCTGCTGATTACGGAACAGGGAATCTACCTGGATCCTTCTTCTGTCGCAAATCAGGCGCTGATTATTGACGGTGTGCGGGAGATCCTTGCGGGATACGCGGTGGACGGGATCCATATTGACGATTATTTTTACCCCGCTTCCGTCGGGGATTCGGACGCGGCGCAGTACGAATCTTATACTGCCGCCGGAGGCTCCCTTGCATTGGATGACTGGCGGCGCGCCAACGTAAACGCGCTGGTATCCGGGCTCTGTTCCGCCGTGAAATCCTTTGACGCGGCGAAGGTCTTCGGCGTCAGTCCGGGCGGCGTGATCCAGACAAATTACAGCGCGTATTACGCCGACGTCAAAACCTGGATTCAGACCCCCGGATACTGTGATTATATTGCGCCGCAGCTGTATTTCGGTTTTCAGAACGCGACCTCCGGCTTTGAACGGCAGCTTGCGGCATGGAGCGAACTGTTTGAAGGCAGCGACGTTCGCCTGTATGTGGGCCTTGCGCTGTATAAATCCGGCAGGGAGGATTCCTATGCCGGATCTGACGAGGGAATCAATGAGTGGATCCTGAATGACGACGTGATCGCCCGTCAGATCGCAGCGATCCGGAAAAATCCCGTATGCAGCGGATTTATTCTGTTTTCTTACGGAGACCTTGTGTATCAGGGTGACAATACGGTTAAAATCAACGAGGCAAAGGCTGTGTTTGCGGCCTTGAATGAGCAAAACGGGAATGGATAAAGCAAAAAAAATCAAATTGATTACGGTTTCCTGCGCGCTTGTGCTGCTCTTTGCGGTTATGGCGTTTGTCTTCGGTCAGTCTAAAACCGTCCGGAACGAAACTGCGGAACCGGTTACCGGGGAGACCGGCACGACAGAGCGTGCGGTCTATACAATCCCGGAGGAGTATACCGTTACAAAAGCCCCGGGACTGGTCGTTTCTTATCCTGCGCAGACGCAGACGGAGAGCAGGGAATCCCTGTTTACCTTCGCCGGAAGCTGCGGAACGGATTATCCGCTGACCTGCAACGGGCAGACGGTTGCGGTTTCCGATCGAGGAACCTTTTCGGCGGAATATGCACTGACGCTCGGCGACAACCGGTTTGTGTTTGTTTACGGCGACACTGAGCTGGAGTATACCGTCAGGTATAAAATCGAGGTTCTGTCCGCGGTGGCGCCGGGGAGCCGGTCGGAGGTCGTTCCGGGTACGCAGATTGAAATTCTCGCCCTGGCGTATAAAGACGCGGGGGTGACTGCAGTGATTGCCGGACAGAGCGTTCCGATGCAGGCGACGGACCGCAACGGTTTTGAGCAGAGCGAGGGCACGAAGGATTATAAGACGTTTGTCGGCGTTTATACCGTACCGTCGGTGGGACAGAGCATGAGTCTCGGCGCAATCAGCGTTACGGCTTCTTACGGCAGCGAGAGCGCGACGCTTACCGGGGGCGAGATTTACGTCTATTCCGATCTTGCGTCCATTGCGGTGAAAGCGGCGGAGATCGAGCAGAATGTGACGCTCGGTTCCTTTTATGACAGCGGAACGCACGGGCTGATGACGCCGTTTACCGACAACGGGCTCGGTCTGAGCCAGATGTGTGAGATATTGAAGGATAAGACGGAAACCACCAACGCAGCCGTTTCCTCCGACGTCAACGACATTGCCTGCACGCCGTTTTCCCGCGGCACGTTTGATTATGTAACCGGCGCGGTTACCTATGAGGATAAGCTGATGTACGTGCTGGCGTCCGGTCGAAAGGTTTATGCGAAGGACGCAAGGTTCCTGCCGGCAGGCTACGCTCTGCCGAACAATTCAGTCTCCGCCGTGCAGGCGGTACGGAACGACAACACGACGGATTTCTATCTTTCGACCCTCTGGGCTGTTCCGGTCAGCATCACGCTTGCGCCGCAGCAGTATCATTCCGGCTATCAGAACCGACCTTTTAATGTTTCTTCCTTTACAGCGGAATATATAGACGTTACGTTTTATCACACCGACGGCTGCGGCGGAGCGTTCGAGCTTCCTGCCGCGGATCCGGTTTCCTCCCTGGAATGGATCAATAACGGGGACAATGCCGTAACGCTGCGGTGCAGACTGTCCCGAGCGGGGAAATTTACCGGCTGCAGCGTGGATCTGACGGAGGACGGCAAATTCCGCATTACGGTGAAAAACGTGCAGAAGCCTTCGCGCACCGTAGTGATCGACGCGGGCCACGGCGGTGTGGATCCCGGAGCGCATGCGATTTTTGACGGCGTGTGGGAGCAGATGATCAACCTTGCGATCGCATCCAAGACCGCCGCGATTCTGGAATCCCAGGGCGTGAACGTGATAATGACGAGGGTCGGGAACGACTCTCATCCCCTTGACGAACGGATGCTGATCGCCCGGCAGTACCGCCCTGACGCGTTCGTCAGCGTCCACAGCGACTATGCCTCAAACCCTGCGATTTCCGGCACCCATACGTTCTATTATTATCCGTGGGCAATGCCTCTGGCGAAAGCGATCCACCAGCAGATGGCGGCAGCATACCGGTCCGGGATCTACCGGCCCGGCACAAGCGAATATGAACAGGCGTCCCGCGGTGTGAAATTCTATCCGTTCCAGGTGACCCGAGTGGAAGAATGTCCCGCGATCCTCATCGAGTGCGGGTTTGTCAGCAACGTTTCCGATTGCAGCGTTCTCCTGACGGGGGATTGTCAGCAGATCCTTGCGACCGCAATCGCCAACGGGATCGTGGAATATCTGAATTCGCTCAATTAAACCGTGCAGAGTACATAAAAACAGCGCCGTCGGTCATTTTACGGACCGGCGGCGCTGCACGCTGTCTTTATTGTTGTTTCATACTTTTTCCGTATTTATTCTTTCTTGCCTCAAACATCAGATACAGCGTAAAATAAGATACGACTGCTGTGGCGCTGACGATGAATGAAAGAACGGAGAAGGAGGAGGAAGGACGCAGAAGCGTCAGAAGATACTTGATTTCAGCGGTCAGCAGATGCACGATGCAGAGCACAAGGGACGCGATGGAAAATCTGCGGATCGAGGGGCTTTTGCCGTCGGCGACGAAAATTTTATAAGAAAAAACCGCCAGCAGGTTCACCGTGGTGAAAATTGCGCCCGGGATGTTGACCATGGCGTTGTAACGGCTGAATTTCAGCATCGCGGCGGCAAAGGCAACCTGATACGCTTCCTCGCTGGCAGGGCGAACCTGCTCTTCCAAAGACAAAATCGTATTGTCGCGAAGGATGCTCAAAAGAATCAGCAGAATCCTGCATATGACAGAAACGACAATGGATACGATCACCAGTTTTTTCATGACCGGCAGCGACCGGTCCGGCGTTTCATTCCGGATGGAATCTGCCTGAATCTCGGCTTCAAGGCCGGTGAACGTCCGGATGGCTGCGTAAAACATGATCACGTAACCGACGACGGTGAGAACATATCCCGTGATCCCCTGCGCTTTCAGAATGCTGCCCACGAGCAGAGACCAGATATAATACAGGATCCACGCCATCGAGGCGTTGGAGAACGCGCCGCTGGCGGCAAACCTCAGGCCGTCCGGGGTGTTGTAGGTTTTTTTGTCTCTTGCCATAAAGCGCTCCTTAGTAAGCGGAAATCGCCGCATTGGTGATTTTTTTCATTTCATCATATTTCTTTTCCATGTCGGCGACAAGCGCGAACTGGGTGCGGCAGCGCACAAGATTGTGCACGTCATATTCCGTCTTGAAATAGGTGTCGCCGTTCAGAAAATCCGTCAGGAAACGGATGCCGCATTCCAGCGTCAGCAGACGCGCGGAGAAGGGCAGCAGAGAGGCTTCCTTGACGGTCAGACTGTTGCCGGCAGTGCTGAGATACCCTTCGGTATACGCCTTGTAAAGCTCAATGTCGAGACCGACCTTTGAAGTATCTTTTTCATCCTCCGCGGCGGTATTTGCGCCGAAACGGATGCTGTCGCCGAAGTCATAAAGCGAAAGCCCGGGCATGACCGTGTCGAGATCGACGATGCAGATGCCCTCGTCGGTCCGGTTGTCAAACAGAATGTTGTTCAGCTTTGTGTCGTTATGCGTTACACGGATCGGCAGCTCGCCCCGGGCGATCATGTCGGTCAGAACGGTACAGTCCTTCTCCCGCGCAAGAGCGAATTCGATTTCCGGCAGACACTGATCCTTTCTGCCGGAGAGGTTCTCCTCAATGGCGCGGAGAAGCGCCCGGAACCGCTTGCCGGTATCATGAAAATCCGGGATCGTTTCAAACAGCGCCGCGCCGGGCAGATCCGCAAGCTTTTTCTGAAACTCACCGAACGCTTTTCCGGAGCTTTTGAAGATCTCTTTATTCGTAATCGTATCGCAGGAATAGATGCCGTCTATATAATAGCATACCCGCCAGTCTTCTCCGTTTTCATCCGTATAATAAAACTTTCCGTTCTGCGCCTGAAGAAAATTGAGGGTTTCCCGGTTGATATCCCCGTTTTCGATCAGGATTTTTTCCCGCAGATGG
>CACYHJ010000135.1 GCA_902774165.1 Oscillospiraceae bacterium | reverse complement strand
GGAGGCGCGGAGTTTTTTGTCATGGGTGTGCGGGTTGACGTCGTCAAAGGTCAGGTAATTTCCCGTGACATACAGATCGTCGTCATAGATTAATTCTTTCATCGCAGGTTCTTGCGTTTCCTTTCTCTTTTCTTTCTTGCGGACCTAACCGCTTGCGGCTGCGGGGGCGTGAGACCCGCTCAGGACTCTTCTTCGTCCTCAAACAGCTCGCCGCGGATGTCGACAGATCGGAACGTCTGTTCGGGGTCGTTTTCAAGAAGATATTTGCCCAGATCCAACCGCGCGATCTGATGCGCGCCGAGACGGGCGGAGATATTCGGTGACGGACGGAAGTCTTTTCCGTACAGGAACGAAAGATATTCCGGGTATTCGGACGGAATCGGAACGTTTTCCATTCCGTCGTAGGAGACATATTCCACAGGGCTGGATAACGATTGTTTATTGAAGCCGCCGTTGGGGAGGTGGGCGCCGCCGTCCAGCAGATATTTCGCGTCCTTTTTGTTGGCGAATATCATCGAAACCTTATCATAAACATTGTGATATGTGTCAAACGGGATTTTGCGCATGACGGGCAGCAGATATTTTGAGATCCTCCTGCGGCGAGCGACGGGATGGTCGTGCCAGCGGATATAAATAGCATCGATTGCGTATGTGATCAGCTTGATCTGCGCTTTCTGAATCAGCTTGTTTGCCGTTGTGTTGTCATAAACGACGATGTCAACAAATACGCCGTCATCCATAACGAATTTGCCCGAGTACAGGGTGGAAAAATACGTGTCGCGAAGACGGATCTTGTCAAAATAATAATGGCAGTTATCATCTGTTTGCGGTGAGGAATAGATGAATTTCCCCGACTGCATTTCCTGCGGGGCAACGCGCCGGAAGATTTCAAAGTCTTCGCGAAGCATACCGATATCAAGATCGTCATCCCACGGGATGCTTTCCCCGTTCCGGATTGCACCGAGACAGGAGCCGCCGGCAAGAAAATACTTGATGTTATGCTTCCGGCAGATACGGTCGATCTCTCTGAGAATATCGATCTCCGTTTCCTTCAGGCGACGTAATTTACCCTGATATACCGTCAGCTTGGAAACGGCGTCAAACTCTTTGTCAAAGCGGCTGCAAAGAATAAAATAAAAGCTGTCTTTAAAAGGTTTGATATATTTTTTCAGGCCTGGGACATCGTGAAGAAATTTAAGCGAAGAAACGTTGTGGTATTCAATTTGTTGTCTCGAATACGTCTTGCCGTCTGTTTTTTCGGCGATCTCGTCGGGGAACAGATTCTGCAGCGTGGATTTAAGCGTCGCTATGCTGATATTTTGTGTGGAAACGTTATAGACGTGGCCTTCTTTTGCCATTTCCGCTGCCGCAGCCGTTGCAAGCGCCGCTTGTCTTGAAAACATACAGGAGAAATAATACAGATGATCTTCCTTTGTGATCATTACTTCTTTTTTCTCAAACGCTTCCTCCATGATCCGGTCTACGTCCGGCTCTCTGCAAGCGGAATCCAGGCTTCCGATCAGTCGGCTGAACCGAAGCACCGAAATATGGCGAAATCCGTTTCTTACGATTTCGCGGCATGACTTCCCGAGTTCGATTGTGAATTCTTCGGCTGGCGTTTTGTCCTCCGTGATTTTTTCAAGGAAGAAATCGTATTCTCTTTCGGCAAGCGCCGTGACGTCTGCGGGAAGCTTTCGAATCGGGGGCAGAAGCATCGAGAACAGAACGTAGTTGTTGTTTCCGCCTTCGGCGGCGTTCACGCAGGCGGACAGCAGCTGCGTCCATTCTTTGTGGCATTTGTTTGTGTCCGCAAACAGAAGAAACGCCGTATCGGTAAAAATGAGGGAATGAAGCGCTTCCGGCGCAATGATTTCAACGCCGTCGCCCTTGTTCTCATTGAACGGCGCGGGATATGCGACGTCATGGAACGCGTCGACATAATACACCTTTTTTCCCGCAAGCGTAAGCGCAGGAGTCAGGATCTCCTCAATTGAGGTCCCGTCGGCAAGGATCACATATGTCTGAAAGCTGCGGGGCGCCGTGACGTATTTTTTCTTTGCAGTATTCAGCCTTGCCTGATGATAATTGTTAATTTCTTTGCTGACTGTTTTTATTTCGTCAAAATAAATATCAGTATTCATATATCGTTTCCTTCCTGTATTTATCAGTCGACGGTTTTTAGATAAGAAATCGTTTTGCGGATCCCTTCTGTAACGTCATATTTTGCGCTCCAACCGAGCGCTTCAAGCTTTGATGTGTCAAGAATCGCCTTTGTGACTTTCGAGTATCCTGCGAGCTCCGCAGCATTCTGCTGTGCAAAAATGATCTGCGTACCAGCGCAATCCGCGACGGTTTTTGCGAAATCACGAAGCATGACGATCGAATTCTTGTCGGCGATGTTATATACCTGACCGGATTCACCCTTGAGCAGCATATAAAGCAATCCGGTCGCGCAGTCGCCGACGTAACCCCAGGAGAAAACCTGTGTGCCGTCGCTCTTCATCAGGATATCCTCACCGCGAACTCCGTTCATGATAAACTGCGTCGGAGCTTTTGTGTCGCCGGATATGACCGTCGGGCCGTAAAATCTGCCGATGCGGGCGTTGACATAGTCAAGCCCGAATTCCGATTTGTAGGAAGCGCACATCGCCTCGGAGGCTCTTTTTCCGGTCGGATACGCCGCGCGGGGCGTATTGCAGTCGATATAGCCGCTGTAACTCTCGTCGAATTTTTCCACGTCGCCGCGGTTCTGACCGTAAGCTTCCACAGAGGAACAGAAAAGGAACCGGCCGACGTTCTTTTTGTGCGCGAATTCGAGCATATAATATGTTCCGACCGTGTTTGACTTGAATGTATCGACGGGATGGCGGCCGTAGTCAAGGGGAGAAGTGTTGCTGGCGGCATGGATCAGATAATCGGCGTACGGAAGATCATCCGGCACAGGCATCGTAACGTCCAGAACATAGTATTTGAAGTGATCGTCGGAGAAATAATCTGCAAAACGATTCTTTATTTCATTTTGGTTTCTGTCTATCGCAATCACGGTAATATCCGCGCTGTCAAGCTCGTTTTTTTTCATCAGGAGATCAACGATATAGGTGCCGATCAGCCCTGCTGCGCCGGTAATCATGACGGTTTTGCCGGCATAAGAGTCAAAATCAGGGAAAGCCCTGACGTAGTCGGTCAGTTCAGCCTGGTATTGTGAATTCTTGTTAAACATGAAAGACAACTCCTTTTTTGATTATATGGTTAATAATTATGCTCTGCGTGATGATTGCCGATGGTGATCGGAAGATCGATCATGATTCAGCGTTTTCTGTTTTCGCTTGTAGGAACAATAAGCTTTTGAGCTTAGGAAACAGTTTATTTTCAAAAAAATCGAGGATGAAAACCATCAGTCTGCAGACTGCCATCGTAACAGCCGTGATGATCAACTGGTAAAGAACCGCTTTGCCGAGTGTAAGCCCTTCGCCCAGACGGCCTTTCAGTATATAGGTTCCCGGCCACTGGCACAGATACAGATAAAGGCTCAGCTTCGACAGCGGGGCGAAATTGAAGCCCTGAAGCCGCTCCTTTACGCCGGTCAGCTCGGAGAACACAAGGAAACAGAACAGCGCAAGGGCGGGAATGATCGCGTAGTCATAGGCCTGAGACCACCGTCTTCCGTCCGCGACCTGCATATACAGCAGAATGCACGCAATGTCGGCGATCTGGACGAAGAAAAACAATGCCTTCCCGAAATTCGAAACTCTTTTTCCGGCAAGCGCTTCTTTTGCGCAAACGCAGCATTCGTTGACGAACATACCGACGCAAAGGCCGGCAAACGCGCGGACCGTTCCGCCCACAAGCGAGCCGCCGATGATGTGCTCGGTGATTTTCAGCCTGGCGTCCGGGTGCAGAACCGCGGTTTGCTGCAGCATAAAGCCGTAAGAAAACAACGCGAGGACGGGGCACGCGACGCGGAAGAACGACGCGCGGTATTTGGCCGCGAGCGGGTAAAGAACCGTCATCGACGCCAGCATGGATGAAATATACCATACGGGACTGTTGTAGGCTTTTGTGATCTTGAGACCGTATGCTCTGCCGAAGATTACCTCGTAAATTCCGAGGAAGAAATTGCGGGCGGTGGTTGGGGCGGATTGGAACTCCCCGAATTCCCGGACGGCGAAGGTGATCAGAAACGCGCAGAGCACGATTTTGAACAACCCCGCCAGCTTATGCCGCAGGAACTCGGAGGTCGGCGTCCGCAGGTCTTTCCTCATATCGGAGCGGACTTTCGCCGCGAGGAAATAGCCGGATACGATAAAGAAGAATTCGACCGCGATATAGCCGCGCCGCAGAATGGGAGAGGAATGGAAAAAGACTTTTGTATGCATCAGGAAGACAACCGCAGCAAAAAACAGCTTCCAGAAATCCACCTCCGGGTTGTATGCCTTGCTCAGCGTTTTCTTTGTCATAAGATCACCTCTTGTTGATCACCGGCGCTGTGCGGTTCCCCTGCGCCGTTATTTTTTCATTGCGTCCCGGTTCGCCCAGAAACGCAGCTTTTTGCCCTGCGTGTAGCCGAACCAGTTGTCAAGCGCGAACTTCGGGGAGTCGGAATAGGAGTTGATCGTGTCGCCGCCGCGGTGGTTGGTGATGGTGATGTTGTCATACTGACGGTAGAACGCGGGGATCTCCGGCTCGCTTTCGAACACGTCGATGGCTGCGCCCATGATCCTGCCCGTATCCAGCGCGTCCTTGAGCGCGTCGGGGTTGATCATGATCGAACGGGCGGTATTGATAACGTACGCCGTGGGCTTCATCTTCGCGAACTGCTCAAAGTCCAGAAGATAAGAGCTTGCGCGGGCGTGCACGGTGATGATGTCGGACTGCTGTAAAAGCTCGTCCATGCCGACGAATTCCTGATTGAGGATATCAAAAGCGCTCTCGTCGATAAACGGATCGTAAACCAGAACGCGGCATTTGAAGGATTCCAGCTTTTCGGCGACAAGCCTGCCCACCGAACCGAAGCCGATGATGCCGATCGTCATGTCGGAGATCTCGCGGATCGTCGTCGCGGTGTTCGGGTATTTTTCGCGCCATGTGCCGGCCTTGAGCGCCGCGTCCGCGCGGGCGATGTTTCTGGTCTCACAGAGCATCAGGCCGATGGTGTATTCCGCCACGGCGTTGGCGTTGTGCGCCGGGTTGCAGGTGACGATCACGCCTTTTTCCGCCGCGTAGGCAAGGTCGATGTTTTCGGTGCCGCCCCGGCAGGACAGCACGGCCTTGAGCTGCTTCGCCCGCATCAGCAGGTCCGCGTTGACGGGGCAGAGGTGCACCACCAGAAGGTCCGCGTCCGCGACGGCCTCCATCAGCCCGTCCGGCACGGCGATCTCCTCGCGCCGGTGCGCCTCGATCATCTTGACCGTGTCGCGCATGTCGCCGCGGTTCTTCTCGCCGAAGAAAAAGAATTCGGCGGTATCGTTTTCGCTCAGCTTCTGTTTCGCCGCCGCCTGCATCATCTCGGTGGTGATATAGGCATCGCCGACAAAGATCACTTTCATTTTACATACCCCTCTCTGATCAGGAATTCCGCGTATTTCAGGTCAAAATCGTTCGTCACTTTGAAATTGTAACGGCTGCCCTTGATGATGCCGATCCTTTCCCCGTGCTCGAGATACAGCTTGCCTGCCTCGATAAATTCCGGCAGGCGCTCCTCGGGCAGCTGAGAAACGTAATCGAGGAACGTGTCGATATAGAAGGTCTGCGGGCCCTGGTCGTTGAAGAGCTTGCTGCGGTCCGGCACCGTGGTGGTGCATCTGCCGTCCTCGGAGGACAGCACCGTGTCGATGACCGGCAGGGAGGTAGTCACGACGGAAAACTCCTTCATTGCCGCGATATTCTGCTCAATGATCTCTTTCGAGACGAAAAGCCGGGCACAGTCGTGGGTGATGATGATTGAATCGCTGCCGTCGTCCGCAGCCTTCGCGCCGTTGACCACGTTGATCAGCGAGGTGAAGCGGGAATCGCCGCCCGGAACCGGCAGAACGCGTTCGCGGTCGATCCCGAAGGCGTCGAACAGCTCGTGATACTTGAATTCCCAGTCCGTATTCATGCTTATGACGATCTTGTCGATCGTGTCAACGGAGAGAAATGTGCGCAGCGTACGGATCATGATCGGCACGCCGGAAACCTCAATAAACTGCTTGGGCTGAACGGCGTTCTCCATCCGGGAGCCTGTTCCGCCCGCCAAGATGCCGGCAAAAATCATATAACTGTCTTATCCTTTCTCATGGTAATATATAAATCAGATTCATAATATCTTATTTATAATATCATGTTTTTTACAGGAATGCAATCTTTATTTTTCGGCGAAATCCGCAAAATAATGCCGAGATTGACTGATTTTTACTGCAGAACCACAGCCCGGCAGGAGAATCGAATGGATCGGGCCATTGAGCGCCGGGGCTGCGGCGTTCAGGGCTCATGTCTTTGTCTTCGCCCTCCCGATTTCCTCCCGCAGGCGCGAAAGCGCCCTGGTCTCAAGCCTTGAAACGTAAGAGCGGGAGATTTTCAGCCGTTTCGCCACCGCTTCCTGGGTCATCGGCGGCTGCCCGTCCAGCCCGTACCGCAGGGTGAGCAGCTCCTTCTCCCTGCCGTCCGGCATCCTTTGCAGCGAGCGCTGCAGGGCGCGCAGCTGCTCTCCCCGGATCATATTCTCCACCGTTCCGTCCTCGGTATACAGAATATCGCTGACAGTCAGGGGATTTCCCTCGCTGTCGCTTTCGATGGGGTCGTTCAGCGACAAATCGCCCCCGTGCTTTGCCCGGGAGCGGAAATACATCAGGATTTCGTTTTCGATGCACCGCGCGGCGTAGGTCGCAAGGCGCGTCCCCTTTGCGGGGTCAAAGCTCGCCACGCCCTTGATCAGTCCGATGGTGCCGATGGAGATCAGGTCGTCCTGATCCCCGTTTTCCGAATAGTATTTTTTGATCACGTGCGCCACAAGCCGCAGGTTCCGCTCCACAAGCTCCTTTTCCGCCGCCCGGTCTCCCTGTGTTTTCCGGCGCAGCAGCT
>CACYHJ010000134.1 GCA_902774165.1 Oscillospiraceae bacterium | reverse complement strand
TGACGATCAGTTCAACAGGCAAGCATATCGCGCGCGGCAAAAAAGACTGTCCCGCCCGCGCAATCAGCCGCCGCGTTCTGCCGATTGCGGCAGCCGCGCTTCTTCTGCTGCTCTCCGGCTGTTCCCGCTATCTCAATAAAGATATATTCGCCCTGCTGAAAGACTATGAAAAAGCGGGCGGCGGCGCATGGAACGCGGACCGGATCCTGGTCGACGGCGGCGTTTATTCCGTGTTTCCCGCCGCAGAGGGCGCGGACGGCTTTCTTCTGCGCGTCGGTACGGATGAATTCGGCGTTCCGCGGACGGCGGAGCTTGTGATTCCGGGCGACGCCGGGATCCCGGCGCAGACCGAAAGAACGCTGCAATGCGCCCTGCTTTCGGCGTTTTGCGAAATTCCGGCGCAGCAAAGCCAGGAGATCCTGCGCGGGCTGGAGCAATGCGGCTCGCCGGACGGCGAGAACAGAACCGTCGAGAAAGAGCGTTGGCGGTTTATACTGCACCGCAATCCTTTGTATTCCGTTTTCACAGTGGAGGAATCGCCCGGCTCAGTTGAGTGAAATGAACTTCAGCTGCGGCGTATCCCGGAAGGAGGTGAACACAATGCGGACCCGGTCCGCCTTGTTCGCGTCCAGAGAACAGATTTTGCAGCTGCCGACGGTGGTTCCCTGATAGACCGTGCGAAGCTTGTTCTTTTTGTCCGGCAGCATAACCTCAAAGGCTTCGATGCGCTGGCCGTTGCGGATATTTTCCTTCAGGACAAGCTTGTCGAACAGCTCCGGTTCTTCAAAGACAATATCGATATACGGCGCCCGGGCGTCCTGCGGAGGCATCCAGAAATTATCGTTGTCCTCGGTAAGGTTTTTCACGTCGTAAAACTCGCTGAGAGATCCGGAGCAGGCAAGGCTCCCCCGCTCGGCGATAAGATTGTAGCCGAAATGCAGCTTCAGGTCCTTGGAGAACGCTTTGAGGATTGAAACGTCCACCTCGTGGAATTTTCCCTGTTTGTCGGGGCTGATGCCCAGCATGAAATTCGCGTTGGAGCCGACGGAATCAAGGTAGAGCTTCCAGAGCTTATCCTTGGTTTTGGAGCTGTAATCCGCCTCTTTGTTATAAAACCAGCCGCTGCGCATCGGCACGCCCACCTCAAGCGGGTACCAGAGAAAGCTTTCGTCCTTTTTTATGGTTTTCCGGCTGCCCAGGTCCGGAGAGACAAAGGTCAGCTTCTTATCGCCGGTATACATCCGCTCCGGCACGACGCTCCACTCCTCCCGGCGGGGTGTAAACCGGTTGCCGCCGTTCCAGCGCACGTCCGGTCCGAGGCCGGCGATCACGCAGTCCGGCTGGAGGGAGCGGATCAGCTTATGATAACGGTCAAGATCGAATTGCTGCCCGGTTCCGTTGATGCCGGTCCCGGCGCGGCAGTCCAGCCACAACTCAAAGATCTCGCCGTAATTCGTCAGCAGCTCCTTCAGCAGTCCGCAGAAAAAATCGTCGTACGCCTTGCCCGTGCCGTAAGTCTTTTCGTGCTTATCCCAGGGGGAAACGTACAGGCCGAACGCGAGCCCCGCTTTGCGGCAGGACGCGGCGAGATCCGCGACGATATCCCCCTTGCCGTCCCGCCAGTTCGGGCAGCTTTTCAGGGAATAATCGGTCATTTCGGTCTGCCACAGACAAAAGCCGTCAAAATGCTTCGCGGTAAAAACGAGCGCGGACATGCCCGCCTCTTTCGCGAAGGCCGCCCACTCGTCGGTATCAAGATGCTCCGGCCAGAAGGACTCGGGCGCGGCGAACCCGTCGCCCCACTCGGCGCCGGTCATGGTATTCATACCGAAGGAAATCATGCCGTAATAGCCGTACTGCTGCCATTTCAGCTGCTGCGCGGACGGGACGACCCCGGCGGCAATGCGAAACCCTTCTTCTTTCATTCTATACAACCTCCGCAAGATCAAATGATATCAATATTGTACAATTCCGGACAGGGGAAAGTCAACCGTTTTTCGGAAATCCCCGTTTCCGGGGTCCCGTAAAACAAAAAAGACGGCAGGACGCCGTCTCTTTGTCTTTCCTGATTTCTCAGAACGGAAGCTCAAACGAACCGCCCTGGAACAGACCGAGGATCATTTCAATAATTCGGAAAAAGATCGCGAATCTGAGCTGGAAGAAATTTTTAACTGTCGTAAAACCGTCTTCAACGCTGGTGGTGGGTTCCACATAAGCGGTGGTGATTTCGTCTACGTGTTCCATGGTAATCCTCCTGATTATTATCGGTTATCTTAATTATACACTATATCTTGAAATAGTCAAGCAAAAAAATACAAATTGCGGTAAAATTAATATTTCAAACACATTTCTATCTTATTTTTCAGTAGAAACACCGACAGTTATTTGTTTTTTTCGCGCAGCTTTTGGGCTCCGAACTCCGTAATCCCGCGCAAAGCAAGGGCACCGAGGCTGTTGCCGACGGTCACGACAAGAAGGAACAAGAGCGATTTTCCCGCCGTCGCGGCAGAATCCACGGCAAAAATGCAGTAACTCATATCCGCGATGCTGTGCTCGAACCCGCAGAGGATGAACGCGGTGACACACATCACAACGCCGAACACGCCGCTGACCTCGCCGGGATGGCGGCGGAAATTCTCGACCGCCGCATACATCAGCACGCCGCAGAAAAAGGCGAGGAACAGAACCGCCAGGAGATTTTTTTCCAGCTTCGCGCCCACCATCTTCAGCGCGGTCTCATGCAGCTCGGGACGGGCAAAGCGGACCGGGGCCGAGATCAGAAGACTGCCCAGCAGATTCCCGAACCAGATCACAGCGCAGTTCGGCTTGTTGCGGTTGGAGAGAACATAGCCGATCTTCCCCGTAAAGAGGAACAGGCCGAAGGAGCACACAAGAAACAGACCCACCGAGAAAAGAATCGCCCCGGCGACTTTGTTCTCGGTCGACAGGAAGATCACCGCGCCGATGCCGATCGCCATACCGGCGCCCACGGACTTTACCAGATTCGTCAGCAGGCCGACGCTCTTTTTGTCATCCATACAAACACTCCTGAAATGATTTTATTTGTCTTTCATAATAGAATTTTTTTCTTCTCTTGTCAAGCAAACAGTATTGTTAAAAGAAAAATAATGTGTTATGATAGAAGCGACACGGAAAAGAGGTGCGCAGATGTTTGAACATAAGAATAGAATAATCGTTTTTTGCACGGAAGAAGCCCGGACCGCCGCCCGGATCCTTCAGGAGGAGCTGCGGCTCAGAGGCGTCGGATGCGGGATCACCAACGATCCCGGCGCCGCCGACATTCGGCTTCAGACGGCAGAATACCACAATCTCGACGCCTATCGGATCCACGGAGAAGACCGGCTGATCTTTTCCGCCGAGGGGACGCGCGGGCTGATCTTCGCCATCGGCAGATACCTGCGCAAAACGGAATACCGGAACGGCGAGGTCCGCCTGGTCGCTGATATCCGGGGAGAATATCATCCCCGCATGCCCGTCCGCGGGCACCAGCTCGGCTATCGACCCACTGCGAACTCCTATGAGGCCTGGGACGAGGAGCAATACCGCAGATATTATCTTGATATGATGTATTTCGGCGCGAACACGGCGGAACACATTCCCGAATATGACGGAAGCGAACGCAACGCGCTGATGAAATACTCCTCCCCGCAGATGTGCGCCGCGGCGTCCCGGATCGCCCAGGAGCTCGATCTCGACATCTCTCTGTGGATGCCGAACTACGAAACGGACGACGGGAAGGCGCTGCAGCTTGCGGAGCCGGTGTTTGCCGACGCGCCGCGCATCAACGCGGTGTTTATCCCCGGCAGCGACCCGGGCGACCTGCCGGCAGACGCGCTGTTCCGCCGGGCGGGCGTGCTGTACGGCGCGCTGAAAAAATACCATCCGGACGCAAAAATCTGGATCTCCGCCCAGATGCCCCACGGTTCCCCCGACTGGGGCGACGCGTTTATTTCACAGATCGAAACGCTGCCGGAGTTCGTCGGCGGCGTCATTCAGGGGCCGAACCGGGCGATGGAGCTGGACGAGCTGAGGAAACGCGTGCCGGACCGGTATCCCATCCGGCTGTACCCCGATATCACGCATAACGTGCGGTGCGAGTACCCGGTGCATTTCCCGACGGACGACTGGCATTACGCCTGGGCGACGACGCTCAGCAGAGAGAGCGTGAACCCGCGGCCCAAGGAAATGCGGCGCATCCACCGGCTGACGCGGCCGTATATCATCGGCTCCGTCAGTTATTCCGAAGGCGTCAACGACGACCTGAACAAGATGATCTGGAGCGATATGGACTGGTTCGGCGAAACGGACCTGCGGGAGAGCGTTGCCGATTACGTGCGGCTGTTCTTCCCGGGAAGCGACGTCGCGCTGCTCACCGACGCGATATTCGGCCTTGAGGAAAACTGGGAGAGCGCGCCGGAGGAAAGCGTCAGCGTCACCCGCACCTATGAAAAATGGCTCCGCGCGGGAGAAGAGAACCCGGCGCTGTATCAGAACTGGCGCTATGTGATGCACCTGTTCCGCGCCTGCTGCGACGAGCTGGTGCGGGAGAGGCGGATTTTTGAAACGGATCTGATCGCGAAAGCCCGCGCCGAACTGGACCACGGGGACGTAGTGGCGGCCGAACAAATTCTGAAGACCGACTTCCCGGCCTGTTATACCTCACTCAGGAATCAAATCGAGGAACACGCCGAAGCGCTGTTCCGGATGATCGGCCTGCAGACGGACGTTGAGCGCTACGGCGCGAAATCCTGGGAGCGGGGCGCCGTGCTGGAGACGATCGACCTGCCTGTGACAAACAGAGCGTATTATCTGCGCTGTTTTGAAAACGCGCCGGCGGATCCGAAGGAAAAGTCCGACTATATGATCCGGGTGTTTGACCGGACAAAAACGGAGTCCGGAGCGTTTTACTATTCCGTCGCCGAGCACGGCCTTGAATGCGCGAACTGCCCGCAGGAAGGGTATCCCTATATGAATTTCCGCGGCGACAATCCCCGGAACAATGGGAAAGCGCCGATGGAGATCCTGAAAGTATTCGACAACTATACCTTCCGCATCAGAACCGGCGGATTTGATCCGGCTTGCGATTATGAAATGCGCGTAGTTTATCTTTCTCATAAAAAAGAGAACGTCACGCGTCACACAGTCAGGATCAACGGCAGCGTGATCTACTGCGGGCCGCAGTTCGGTCCGCAGGATCCTGACTACGATCAAAAATACCTCACGGAGGGGTTTGAATCGGCGGTCTACCACGTCCCCGGCGGCGTTTTTGCCAACGGCTGCGCGGAAATTGAGCTGAGCGAGCCGACCATGGGCGTTATGTTCTCGGAAATCATGATCAGACGAAAGGAAGAAACAGCATGAAACTGAAAACCATCGTAAAGGCCGGCATCCTTGCCGCCGGCGCCGCGGCCGCCGCGCCGCGGATCAAAAAAAAGCTTGACACGCCGCAGGGAAAAAAATTCCTGTATGACGCGGCGGACGCCGCCGCAAACGGCGTGCTGGGCGGCGTTTCTTCCGTTCTGCCCGACGTGAAGCGCGGCGACATTCTCGATTTCACCCCGACGCCCGAATTCCCTGGGACAGAGGACTTCCCCGCCCTGCCTGCCGACGGCGCCCGCTGGTCTCTCGGCTTTGCGAAGGCGAGCATTCTGCCGGAGAATATTTTTGAGGGGACCTATTACCTGGGGGGCTATCTCGCCTACCCGCCCAACCGGGCAAACGGTGTGCTGGATGACCAGATGATCCGCTGCGTTGCCGTCGACGACGGCTCCGGCAGAGGAATCGCGGTGTTTGCCGTGATCGACTGCGTGGGGATCTCAAATCACGACGTGAACGCAATCCGCGCACTGGTGCGCGACTTTGCGGCAGAGCGTCACATCGTCAGCATCAACGTCAGCGCGACCCACTCCCACTCCTGCATCGACACCATGGGCATCTGGGGCGAGCTCACCGCGGCGCTGAAAACGAACCCCGTCAAGATCATGTCCGGCGAGGAGGATTTCGTCTCCGGCAGGGACGAAGCGTTCATGCAGAATCTGCGCGAGACCGCGGCAGACCTGATCCGCGAAGCGGTGGAAGGGATGCGTCCGGGCAAGCTGTATTCCGGCATACGGGACGCCTCGCAGTTCATCCGCGACAAACGCCCGCCGGAGATCCTGATGGGCGATATGACGACGCTGCTGTTCCGTCCCGACGACGGGTCCGCCCCGACACGCGCCGTTTTCTTTGCGGCGCACCCGACGCAGTACGGGGAGAAAAATAAGATCATCAGCGGCGATTTCCCCAACTATCTCTGCGAGCGGCTGGAGGAAGACGGCGAAAACGCGCTGTATTTTCAGGGAGCGCAGCTGGCGGTCGCCACCGAGCGCGGCAACGGCAACACGCCGGAGGGGCTCAGCCGGAACGAAAGCATCCGCGCCTACGGAAGGGCACTGGCGGAATACAGCGCCGGGACAGCGCTTTCCGAGGTCGAACCAATCCTTTCCGCACGGCACCGCAAAGTGCTCGTCGGCATTTCCAATAAGGTGTTCCTGCTGCTCTCCCGGCTGCAGGTGATCGACAACGACGCGGTGATCCGCGCCGGCAAAAACGATCTGATGCTCGTCACGGAGATCGGTTATCTCAGACTCGGGAACAAGCTTCACTTTGCGCTGATTCCCGGTGAGATGGCGCCGGAAATCGCCGTCGGCGGCTGCGCCGGCGCGTCTGACAGCTACACCGGCGAGGACTGGGGCTTCGACCCGCTGGAGAAGACCGTCGGCGGGAAGCTTGCGGTGATCGGGCTGTGCAACGACGAGATCGGATATATCATCCCGGACAACGACTTCGGTTCCCTTGCCGCCCCGCTGCACTATGAGGAAAGCGTCTCCGCCGGGAAGCATACCGCATCGAAGCTGGTGAAGGAATTTTGCGTGATGATGGAGGAAATCCGCACCGAAGCCGACAAAGAAACAGTAGAATAAATTTGAAATAATATTATAAGAAAGGGGAACGACGTCGGCGCCGTTCCTCTTTTCTTCGCGTTTTTAAGCCTGACCTCAAAGCAGATCAAGCTCAGGGAAAAGAGTTCCTCTGGCAAAAGCCTTATCGTCGTCGTAGGTCTCTCCCCACTGCTGAAAC
>CACYHJ010000133.1 GCA_902774165.1 Oscillospiraceae bacterium | reverse complement strand
CGTCGTCGATCGGGCGGTCATGCCCGCCCCTACAGATCGGCTCCGCCGTTAAATCAGAATCTACGGCAGCTGCGTCAGCGCCCGGAATTCATACCCCTGCGCCCGCGCCTCGTCGATGATCCTTCCGAGCGCGGCGGCGTTGTCGCCTGACACGGAGTGCAGCAGAATGATCGCTCCGGGGTGCAGCCGCGCCGTCACCGTCTCAAATGCGTAATCCGCGCCCTTCTGATTGTTTTCGTCCCAGTCGGCGTACGCCAGCGACCAGAAGCAGACCTTGAAGCCGTGGCCCGTCACCTCGCTGAGGGCGTAATCGGAGTACGCGCCCTCCGGGTAGCGGAAAAATGCCGAGCAATAGCCGAAATTCCGCCGCATATAATTGTCGAAGCCCTCCAGCTCCCCGGCCATTTTCTCCGCGTCGATCTTCGCGAAATTCGGGTGGTGCACCGAGTGGTTGCCGACAATATGCCCCTCGTTGATCATCCGGGCGATCAGCTCCGGCTCCGTCTGCGCCTCGTGCTGCGTGCAGAAGAACGCCGCCGGGACTTCCTTTTCCTTCAGCGTGTCAAGGATCTTCCCGGTGTTGCCGTTCTCATATCCGCAGTCAAAGGTCAGGTATAGCAGCTTTCCTTCGCTTTTGTCGTCATAGGTGACCGCGTTGAAGCCCTTTTCGTCAAAATATTTCTGGCTTTCAAACGAGATCGAATGCACTCTGCCCTGTGACGCGACGCCGTAGCTGTGGGCAATCATCTCCGTCGAAAGCCCCTTCGCGTTGTCCGGGTCGAGCGCCGTATAACGCACCTCCGGCAGAGGCTCCATGCCGGTAAAAGTCTTGTCGGTCCCGGTCCGCTCGCCCGTCGCCACGCCGCCGTCGGGGCCTTCGGCCATCTGAGCCGCGGGATTCCCCCGCAGCGCGTCGATCACCGCGCGGGCCTCCGCCCCGTTCAGCACCGGCCCCGCCGATACCGTCAGCAGCGCCGAGAGAAACACCGTCATAAGCGTTCCGATCATGATTTCACGTCCTTCCGTTTTCTGATGCATATTGTTCCCCGCCGGGGAGAATAAAATTCCGAAAACGCTTGATATTTGCGTCCGGAATTGTTATACTGAAACTGTGTTGTGCAATATTTCCGTTTTTATCTCAAAAAGGAGTGAAAATTATGTTAAAATCCATTATCCGCGTGCTGATCACGATCTTCATGCTGTTCAACGCCGCGTGGCCGCCGGTCAACTCGAGCCTCGGCAGGCTGCCGAAGGGAAAACAGATCGACCTGAACGATTTCACCCTGGTCTGGAGCGACGAATTCGACGGCGACAGCCTGGATATGAGCAAATGGAGCTATGAATGGTGGGTCACCGAACGCAAGGGCGGCTACTGGCACCAGGATATGGTCTCCGTCGAGGACGGCGACCTTGTGATCCGCGCCGAATACAAAAAGGAGCCGATGAAAAACTATTATCCGAATTATATCGGCGTTCACTGTCCCGAATATAAAGCCGGCTGGTATACCGGCGAGATCTGGACGCGGGAGAAATACGAGCAGAAATACGGCTATTTCGAGGTCCGCTGCATCCTGCCCGCGGCGACCGGCATGTGGAGCGCCTTCTGGATGATGAACGAGGGCGTGTTCAACGTGGACGGCTCCGGCAAGGACGGCACCGAGGTAGACGTGTTCGAGTCCTTCTATTATAAAGACCACAAGGTGGGCAACGACTGCATCAAGACCAGCATCCACTACGACGGTTACGGCGAGGAGGAAAAGGGCGACACCATCGGCAAGGTTTTCATCGCCAACGACCCCTACACCGAGTACAACACCTACGGCGTGGAGTGGAATCCCGACGAGTATATCTTCTATCTCAACGGCGTCGAAACCGGCAGGCTTTCCACCGGCGGCGTGTCGCAGAACCCGGAATATCTGCTGCTCTCCTGCGAATTCGCCGGGGATAACGGCGTGCAGAGCTCCGACCGCCACGGCACGGGCAGAATCAACCTGACGCCGGACGAGAACTGGCCCGCCGAGTTCCGCGTGGACTACGTCAGATGCTATCAGTATAAAGATATGCCGTAACTTCGGATTCAGCTCCGCTGAATCTGAAGTTACAGGCATTCGGCAATAGGCATTAGAATTTGTTAAATTTACTCTCTGCGTTTTATCAGAACGAAAATGTATAATATACAATCGTAAACCTTACAACAATATCCCGTTATTTCCGATGTGTATATTTAACTGACCCGAATGCCGATTGACGATTGACGATTGCCTAAATTCAGATTTGTCGCTCCGCGGCAAATCTGAATTTGACATTCCCCCGAATTTATGATACCATATCCTAAACAGCTTCCGGATGTGATATCATGCGTATTTTGATCGAAGACGTCAATATTTTCAATAACGGCGCGTTTCGCCGCAGCTCCGCCCTGCTCGGGGACGGCGCGGTGCGCTTTTCCTTTGACGGCGAAGGGTCTTCGCTTTCGCCCGCCGCCGTCCGCCGCGTTTCCGGCGAAAACAAGATTCTGATTCCCGCGTTCACCGATGTGCATACACATCTGCGTGAGCCGGGTTTTTCTTATAAAGAAACCATCCGTACCGGCTCCGCCGCAGCGCTGCGCAGCGGATACGGCGCGATCTTCGCCATGCCGAACCTCGACCCTGTGCCCGACAGCCCGGAGCACCTGAAAATCGAAACGGAGATCATCGCCCGCGACGCGGCGATCCCGGTCTACCCCTACGGCGCGATCACCGTGGGCGAGCTGGGGAAAACGCTTGCGGATATCGAGGGCATGACGGACGCGGCGGCGTTTTCCGACGACGGGCACGGGGTGCAGTCGGCGGAGATGATGCGCGAGGCGATGCGCGCGGTCCGGAGAACCGGGAAAATTTTAGCCGCCCACTGCGAGGTCAACGAGCTTTTGCGCGGCGGATACATCCACGACGGCGTTTACGCGAAGGCGCACGGCCACCGGGGCATCTGCTCCGAGAGCGAATGGCGGCAAATCGAACGGGATATCGCCCTGTCAAAGGAGACCGGCTGTCCCTACCACGTCTGCCATATCTCGACGAAGGAGAGCGTCGCGCTGATCCGCAAAGCGAAGGCGGACGGCGTCGACATCACCTGCGAGACCGGCCCCCATTACCTTGTGCTGGACGAAAACGACCTGATCGAGGACGGCAGATTCAAAATGAACCCGCCGCTGCGCGCAAGGGAAGACCGGGAGGCGCTGCTGGAAGGGATCAAAGACGGCACGGTCGACATGATCGCCACCGACCACGCGCCGCATTCCGCGGAGGAAAAAAGCCGCGGCCTTGAAAAAAGCGCCATGGGCATCGTGGGGCTGGAAACCGCGTTTCCGATCCTTTATACCGAGCTTGTCAGGACGAATATCATCTCTCTGGAAAAGCTCATCGAGCTGATGAGCGTCAACCCGGCGAAGCGCTTCGGCGCGGATACAAAGGATTCCTGGGCGGTGATGGACCTGGGAACGGAATATACGATCGACCCGGACGCCTTCGTTTCCATGGGCAGAGCCACGCCCTTTTCCGGACGGAAGGTCTTCGGCCGCTGCGTGATCAACGTCATCCGGGGAGAGATCGGGTTTACGGATTGATCGGAACAGAGATCATACAGGAATGAAAAGATCATCAGATAAAGGGGACAGACCATGAACCAATCCATCTACACCGTCGCCGACAACAGCCGGATCGCCGACGGGATTTACAAAATGACGCTTCTGGGCGACACCTCGGCGTTTTCCGCGCCGGGGCAGTTCGTCAACGTGAAGCTGGATGGCTTTTATCTGCGCAGGCCCATCTCGGTCTGCCACTACAACAGCAACACCCTCACGCTCATTTACAAGGTCGTGGGCGGCGGCACCGATGCCATGTCGAGGATCGGCCGCGGCGCGTCGCTCGATCTGCTGACGGGCCTGGGCAACGGCTTTGACCTGACGAAAAGCGGCGAGAGGCCCCTGATCGTGGGCGGCGGCGTGGGAATCCCGCCCCTTTACCGGCTGTGCCGCGACCTGTTCGCGCAGGGCAGAAAGCCGACGGTGATCCTCGGCTTCAACTCCGAAAAGGATCTGTTCTATATCGACGAGTTCGCCCGGGCGGCCTACGACGTGCGCGTCGTGACGGCGGACGGCTCCTTCGGCGATAAGGGCCTTGTGACCGACGTGATGAAGAACATCGAAGATTATACCTACTTTTATTCCTGCGGACCGATCCCCATGCTCAAGGCGGTCTGCCGCATGGCAAAGACCGACGGTCAGGTCAGCCTGGAGGAGCGCATGGGCTGCGGCTTCGGCGCCTGCATGGGCTGCTCGATCGAGACGGCGGAAGGCGCGAAGCGCGTCTGCAAGGACGGCCCCGTATTCACAAAGGAGGCGCTGAAATGGTAAACACTTCCGTGACCCTCTGCGGCCTGCAGCTCGACAACCCGATCATTCCCGCCTCCGGCACCTTCGGCTACGGCGCGGAATTCGCGGAGCTGTATGATATCAATATATTGGGTACATTTTCCTTTAAAGGAACCACCAAAGAGCCGCGCTTCGGCAACCCCACGCCCCGCATCGCCGAATGCCGGGAGGGGATGCTCAACAGCGTTGGGCTGCAGAACCCCGGCGTCGACGAGGTCTGCGATACAATCCTGCCGCGGATGAAAAAGTATTTCAACAAGCCCGTAATGGCGAACATCGGCGGTTTTTCGATTGACGAATACGTTTATTGCTGCGAAAAGGCGTCGCAGGCGGAGAACGTGGGCCTTGTGGAGCTGAACATCTCCTGCCCCAACGTCCACGGCGGCGGCATGAGCTTCGGCACCTCGCCGGAATCCGCCGCCCGCGTCACCGAGGCGGTGCGCAGGATCTGCAAAAAGCCGCTGTTTGTGAAGCTCTCGCCCAACGTGACGGATATCGCCGCCATCGCCAGGGCCTGCGAGGACGCGGGCGCGGACGGCGTTTCGCTCATCAATACCCTGATGGGCATGCGCATCGACATCCGCCGCAGAACGCCGGTGCTCGCCAATAAAAAAGGCGGTTTTTCCGGCGCGGCGGTGTTCCCCGTGGCGCTGCGGATGGTATACGACGTTTACGAGGCGGTGAAGATCCCCGTGATCGGCATGGGCGGCGTGACCACCGTGGACGACGTGATCGAAATGATGATGGCGGGCGCGCGCGCGGTGGAGATCGGCTCTGCGAACCTCACGGACCCCTTCGTCTGCAAAAAGATCATCGAGGCCCTGCCCGGACGGATGGAAGAGCTGGGCATCACAAGCCTTGCCGATATCGTCGGGGCGGCGCATTGAATCATCAAAGATGTTTCATTCAGCACATCCAAGAATCAGGGAGGCCTATAAAATGGGAAAAGACGTCATCATCGCCTGCGATTTTGATTCCAAAGAAAAAACGCTGGCGTTTCTCGACAAATTCACCGGCAGAAAACCCTATGTGAAGATCGGCATGGAGCTGTTCTACGCCGCGGGTCCCGAGATCGTGCGGGAGATCAAGGCACGGGGGCATCAGATTTTTCTCGATCTGAAGCTGCACGACATCCCGAACACCGTCAAAAAAGCCATGGCGGTACTCTCGGGGCTGGACGTGGATATGTGCAACCTGCACGCCTCCGGCACGGTCCCGATGATGAAAGCCGCGCTGGAGGGGCTGACCCGTCCCGACGGCACCCGGCCCCTGCTGATCGCGGTCACGCAGCTGACGAGCACCGATCAGGAGACGATGGAGCGGGACCTGCTCATCAAAGAGCCCATCGACAGGGTGGTGATGCACTACGCCGAAAACGCGAAGCAGGCAGGCCTTGACGGCGTGGTCTGCTCTCCGCTGGAGGCGGAAAAGGTGCATTCGGTCTGCGGAAAGGAATTTCTGACCGTGACCCCCGGCGTGCGCTTCGCCGACGGGGACGTGGGCGACCAGAAGCGGGTCATGACCCCCGCCGAGGCGAACCGTATCGGCTCGGATTATATCGTCGTGGGCAGGCCCATCACCACCGCTGCCGACCCCGTAGAAGCTTACGAACGGTGCGTGCGCGACTTCGTCAGTTGAAGGGATGGCAAAGCAAAACCGATCATGCGAAAAGACAAACAAAATGATCGCAAACGAAAAAACCACCCGATGATCGAGTGGTCTGTTGCTGAAACTCTGTCTTATCAGCGCGTTTAAAGAGACTGCGCCGGCAATCCCGCCGAATCATAGGACGGGTTTCCCGCAGCTCGGGCAAATCGCCAGCCCGCCGGCTCCGACGGGGAAGATCCATCCGCAATTGGCGCAGCGTATATTTTGCACCGCGCCGTTCATCTGTCCGTAATTTGCCGGTTGGTTCTGCCTCGTCTGCGACGCGTCGTTCATCTGCCCGTTGTTTACCGGCTGGTCCTGTGTAATCTGCGGCGCATCGTTCATCTGCCCGTTGTTTACCGGCTGGTTCTGCCTCATCTGCGTCTGCTGAATCGAGAACCTTTTTCCCTGTTTTTTCGACGGCTTAAATCGTTTTCTCAATGAGAACAACAGAATCAGAAGCAATACAATGACGAATACAGATATCGCAGTAAGTATAAGCTGCAATTCATCATAATACAGGACTCTATCGCCTGTAATAAATGTGTAAGCTGCATTCAAAAGTATTGCACAGTTAACAGCGATGATCGTCAAAATGATCCCGCATATCGATCTGTATTTCATAAAACACCCTTCTTATATGTAAAATAAGGATAAACAATTGATGGACAATCCCATGATACCATACCGTACAATACAATTCAAGTTTATATTTCCATTTAAATAATCACAGCCAATAAATTCAAATAATACACATTCGGAAAACGGAGGAAAACCATGAAGCTGCAACATCAGATTGCCGAGGATCTTTTAAAAATCAAGGCGGTGTTTTTCCGTCCCGACGAGCCCTTTACCTGGGCGAGCGGCATCAAAAGCCCGGTTTACTGCGACAACCGGCTGACCCTCACCGCGCCGGAGGTCCGCACCGATGTGGAAAAGGGCCTGGCCCGGATTATCAGCGAGGAATATCCTTCCGTGGAAGTGCTCATGGGCACCTCCACCGCCGGCATCGCCCACGCGGCCATCACCGCCCACCTCATGGGCCTGCCCATGGGCTATGTACGTTCCGGCGCCAAGGACCACGGCCGC
>CACYHJ010000132.1 GCA_902774165.1 Oscillospiraceae bacterium | reverse complement strand
CCACCTCCCCGTTTTTCATGGCGCTGACGGCGTCCTCCAGCACGTCCAGAGATACCGGACGCTTTTCGCAGGCCTTGATCATGCCGTTCATCAGCTTGTTGCGGTCGAACATCTGCCGGGAGTTGTCTTTTTTCACGACGATGACCGGCGTTTCCTCGATCATTTCATAGGTCGTGAACCGCTTCGCGCACTTCATGCACTCCCGACGGCGGCGGATGCGGGTATACTCGTCGGTGGGACGGGAATCAACGACTTTACTCTCTTCATAACCGCAGAACGGACATTTCATTGCAAAACACCTGCCAAGAAAAATATATATACATAATAGATATTAACACAGCGCCGGGGGTTTGTCAATGTAAAAATCGTCAGAACCGGCCCGGGGGAAAACGGGCGAAAAAACTCCCGAATGCCCTTGCATTCCCGGGACAAATAAAATATAATAATTTATAACAAAAATGTTAAAGGGGTATGGGTATGAACGCGCTTGAAACGATGATTCTCGACAAGGGGCTTGTGCTGGAGGGCGGCATCCTGAAGGTGGACATGTTTCTGAACCATCAGATCGAACCGAAGCTGATTATGGCCATGGGCAGGGATTTTCACGAGCATTTCAAGGACAAGCCGATTACCAAGGTGCTGACGGTGGAGGCCTCCGGCATCCCGATCGCGATGGCGACGGCGCTGGAGTTCGACGTGCCGGTGGTGTTCGCGAAGAAAGGCCGCCACAAGAACGTGGGCAACGACGTTTACACCTCTCAGGTCTATTCCTACACCAAGGGAGAGTCCTATGAGATCAACATTCTGAAAAAATACCTGACCGCGGATGACAGGGTGCTGTTTGTGGACGACTTCCTTGCCAACGGCGCCGCAGCGAAGGGGATCATCGACATCATCGGCCAGGCGGGCGCCTCGCTGTTGGGCATCGGCATCGCCATCGAAAAGGGCTTTCAGGACGGCGGCGCACTGCTGCGCGGCATGGGCGTGGACCTGTATTCCCTTGCGATCATCGACCGGATGGAGCCCGGGAAGATCACCCTGCGCGAGCATGATTGAGCAATGAAGAATGAATAAAACAGTTTACTTTTATACCCTCGGCTGCAAGGTGAACACCTGCGAGTCGGAGGAAATTTCGGAAAATCTGAAAAAACTGGGCTATGAGACCGTCACCGAACCCGGCGCGGGGGTGGCGGTAGTCAATTCCTGCACCGTCACAGGGGAAAGCGGGCGCAAGACCCGCCAGACCCTGCGCCGCGCCCGCCGGGAGAACCCGGAGGCGGTGGTCATCCTGACCGGCTGCCATGTGCAGGCCTTCCCGGAGGACGTGAAGGACCTTCCGGAGGCGGACGTGATCGTCGGCAACCGCAACAACGCGAAGATCCCGGAATACCTCACCCGGTTCCTCGCCGACAGGCAGAGGATCGTCGCCGCGGCGGCGCATGAAAAGGGGGAACGGTTCTCCGCCCCGCCGGTCAGCGGCACGGCGGAGCATACCCGGGCGTTCTTCAAGATCCAGGACGGCTGCGACCGCTTCTGCTCCTACTGTGTGATCCCCTACGCCAAGGGGCGTTCCCGCTCCCGCCCGCTGGAGGACGTGCGCGCCACCGTCGCCCGCTTCGCGGAAAACGGATACCGGGAGGTGGTGCTGGTGGGCATCGACCTGACCGATTACGGCAAAGATCTCGGGGGCGTCACCCTTGCGGACGCGGTGTACGCCGCCGCCGAAGCGGAGGGGATCCGGCGCGTACGGCTGGGCTCGCTGGAGCCTCACAACATGACCCCGGAGGAGATCGGCCGCCTGACGGCCTGCGAAAAGCTCTGCCCGCAGTTTCACCTGTCGCTGCAGTCCGGCAGCGACGCGGTGCTCAGACGCATGAACCGGCATTACACCGCCCGGCAGTACGCCGACATCGTCGGACGTCTGCGCGCCGGCTTCCCCGACTGTATGATCACGACGGACATCATCTGCGGTTTTCCCGGCGAGACCGAGGAGGAATTCGCCGAAACCGTCGCCTTCGCGGAACAGATCCGCTTTGAAAAGGTGCACATCTTCCCCTATTCGCTGCGGGAGGGCACCCGGGCGGCGAAGATGCCGGACCAGGTGCCGAACAGCGTAAAAGACGACCGCTGCGCCCGGCTGGCAAAGGTCTGCGGCGAAATCCGCGCCGAGCTGCTGCGCTCCCGGATCGGAAGAGTCTACGACGTGCTGTTCGAAACGCCCTCAAAAGGAAAAAACCGCGGCTACACCGCGAACTATATGCCCGTGAGCGTCGATCTCTCCGCCGGGGATCTGCAGGGAACGATCCGCAAGGTCCGCATCCTCACCGCGGAGGAATCCGGCTGCACCGGGGAACTGACGGACGGATCGGAACAATCAGAATCATGAATGTCGGATTTACGCAGAACGCCGGGATCCCTATTCCCGATTCCCGTTGCCCGATTCCCGACGCCCGTAAAAAAGACTGTCGGCTCAAACTTGAGCCGGCAGCCTTTTTTCTGTGATTCTGTTTTTCGGACGAGGGTCACCCGACGGTGATCTGCCCCGCGGCGGGCAGGGGCTCCAGCTTCGCCGCGGCGCGCAGGATCCGGCGGGCGTCGGCGGAGTTGACCTTGCCGCTGCCGTCCACGTCCGCGGCGAGAATCTGCTCTGCGGTCAGCGTTTCCAGCCTTGCCGCCGCGCGCAGCACCGTGCGGGCGTCGGTGGAATTGACCTTGCCGTCAAAGTTCACGTCGCCGGGGGTAAAAGCGGGTCCGTCAAGTTCGATCCAATCCGCCCCGGAGCGCAGGCCGTAATCCGCGGCTTTCACGCCGTCGGCAGGGACGCTGCCGGTAAACTCCCGACCCGCGGTCAGCGGGATCTCCGTTTTTTCAAAGGTCCGCAGGATCTTTCCTTCGCTGTCGCAGTCGGAGACTTCGTAGTCCATCGCGCCGTCCTCCCGGGCGGTGATCCTTACGGCATAATCTGCCGAAGCCGGCCAGCAGAGGGCTTTTTTACCGTTGTACAGTCCGACCGTAACGGCAGAGTCCGCATAGGTCCGCACTTCTTCCTCGACGATTGAGACGACCGTCTCCCCGTCGGCGTTCATCAGAACGACGTCCACCGGGCATTTCACGAGCATCAGCTTATGCGGCCTGGGGACGGCAAAATGCGCCGTCGGCGCCTCTTCGACGTAATTATCGGCGGTCTTCCACACGTTTTCCATTCCGGCGGCCCGGCGCATCGCCTCGGTTTCGTCATTCCAGAAGAATTTGGTTTCCGTCGCCATTTTATACGCCTTGTCGTACAGCGCGAGATTGGTATTTTTCAGCACATGGAACGCCATATCGTAGGATTCGCAGGCTTCCTCCGTCTGCTCGTCCTTCATGGCCTGCGCGCGGTCGGTCAGCACCGTCTGCATCGACTGTTCGACAGGATCCACATAATACATATAATAGGTGTTGTCAGTATTTGAATGCACGATCTGATCGCCGAAAAAGATCCCGACGTTATAGGCGGCTGTGATCGCCTGGATTTCCGGCGCGGTGACGGCCGCGTCCGGATGAAGCTTTGTGATGATTTTTGCAATGCCTTTGGCGGTGACGTTCTGAAGCGTTTTCTGCCCGAACGTTTTATAGAACAGATTTCCGACGGTCCCGACCGCCTCATTTTTGAAGGAATCGAAATACTCCTGGTCCGTCATGCGGCTCGAATCGTATTTTTCTACGGCAGCCCGGAACCACCCGGCCTGCTTGCTGTCGGTTTTTTCCATCTCATCCGCCGTCGCGTAACAGAGTTCGAAGAACGCCTGATCCGTCTGCTTTGCGATCAGCGCGGCGTAATAGATCGAAAACGTATCCATAAAGGCGTCGTAAGCATCCGCGTAGAACGAAAGCATATCCAGAACGTCGCCCGTCAGGGACAGCCCGGAAAAAACCTTTTTGAATGCGTCGGGATGCTCTTCCCTGATCCGCGTCAGCAGATCGCCGATTTCCTTTTTGTCGGCGGCGGAAACATTTTTATTTGAGAAAACGTCCGTCAGTTTTTCGAAGATCTTCAGATCCGCTTCATCCTTCAGCAGCGTTTTGATGGGAGAAAGCCCGTTCTGCAGGAACTGTTTTACAAAATCGTTGTTTTTCGTGATCGTCGTCTCCTGCATCAGCGCCGTCATCATGTCGGCGAGATACAGCTCATAATAATCATCGAAAATCTGCAGATCGCCCCCGTCGAGCTGCATCAGCTCGCCCGCGTCTTTCAGCGTATCCCAGATCCGGTACGCGGCGGTATCTTTTCTGATTGCTTTCCGGTCCAGATTCTCGTGGAATCCGGTTCTTTCCCAAACGGCATGATACTTATCATAGGTTTTGATATAGTTCTTGACGAAGGCGGGGGTTGCATCGGGATCGACAATCGGAATGAAGGGATTTCCGTGCGCATCGGCATATTCTTGCGCAGTCGAACCCCGATATCCGTGAATCGTTTTATCGGGCGCATTAAAATCGATCATCCCGCAATCCGCGTTGAAGAACCAGAGATCCGTCGACGCAATTGCAAGAAGGCGCTCGGGCCACACGTTTTTCATCGTTTTAAAATCGTCGACGTGGACGATATGCTTCGGCTGCCCGACCTTTTCTTTCGCTCTCCACCAGGGGCCGGAATAGGAAAGCGTGTCGGCATACCCGCTCAGATACATCCCGATTCCGTCATGCGCCCACAAGCCGTTCGCCGCGTATGCGCCGTATACCACGGTCTCCCCCTGTTCGCCGCGCATGACGCCGTTCAGCCCGGAGAAATCGGCACTCTTCGTTTCCCCGAAATGTTCATACGGCGCACCCAGGCCCGCGCCGCCGAAGACGCCCTGAAAACACCGCTTGGTGATCGTTTTAACGAGTTCATAAGAAAGCTTTCCGTCCCGAAGGCAGATTCTCTCAAGCCGCATCGTCGCGACGTCGTTCACGATTTTCACGAGGAACACCCGATACAGATCATGATCGTTTCTGTTCGTGTAATACTCGCCCCTGAAAGCCAGCTGCTTCTGCAGGCAAACTGTTTTCCCGCCGGAATATCCCCAGAATTCATCGAAGCGATCATTGATCCCGCCGCCCACAGCAGTATAAATCATGATCTCATAGACGCCGTCCTGATTGATATCAAATACGCCGTAAGAGGCAAACTTATTTTTAAAAGACCTGAGCTTTGCATAAGCCTGAAATTCCTGCCCGGGCATCTCTGTGGCAAGGGTATACAGCGGCTTCCAGTTTTCCCCCTCCGCGGCGGCAAAATTCACCGGCAGCCCGGCGAAAAGCCCCGCGGTCATGACGACCGTCAAAAGAATTGAGATCCAGCGTTTCATGCGTTTCATACTGTTTCCTCCCGAAAAACCGACGACTGTGTGATCCGTATTATTATGAAATATCATAATATAAGTATTTATAATCAAGATATCAAATGGGAATTAAACAGGAATAATCTCATGCCTGCGGCGTCAGGCGCAAGGATTTGTGATTCGTTTCGCGGCGCCGTGCTGCCCTGCGTATATCCGTTGCTTCGTTCAATCAAAATCATGATTCATTAAAAATCCTGATTTGCGAGCCGCGCAGCGGTTCTCAAATCAGGATTTCATTGTCTTATTTCGTCAGCGCGTCGGCGAGCGCTTCCAGCGCCGCTTCGGAATCCGCGTTCAGCGCGGAAC
Source organism: Oscillospiraceae bacterium (assembly GCA_902774165.1). Classification (GTDB taxonomy): domain Bacteria; phylum Bacillota; class Clostridia; order Oscillospirales; family Acutalibacteraceae; genus RGIG2774. The sequence continues at coordinate 1,496 of CACYHJ010000132.1, read as the reverse complement.
GGATCGAAACGAGGGGATCAAGCAGCGTGATCTCCTTCATCCCCTCGAAGGCGGCCTTCAGCGCCTTGCCCGCAGAGGGAGCCCAGGAGCCGTTTTCGATGATGCCGACCGTGCGCTTCTGATAATTTTTCGCTTTCAGATGGGCGACGAACTCCTCCGCGGGCGGGAACAGACCCGCGTCGTAGGAGGGAGCCGCGACCACGAGCCGGTCGTAACGGAAGGCGTCCTCCACGCACTCCGCCTGATCGTCGCGGGCAAGATCCGCGACAGAGACCTTCTCCGCGCCGCGCGCACGCAGCATCTGCGCGAATTTCTCAACGGCGGCTCTCGTGTTGCCGTGGATCGAGCAATAGGCGATGAAGATTCCCTTGTTTTCGGGCTCGTATTTGCTCCACGTGTCGTAAAGGCCGATATGATACGCAAGATTTTCTTTGAGGATCGGGCCGTGCAGCGGGCAGATGATCTCAAGGTCGAGGGCGGCGGCCTTTTTCAGCACGTTCTGCACCTGCGCGCCGTATTTGCCGACGATATTGAAATAATACCGCCGCGCCTCGCACGCCCAGTCCTCGTCCGCGTCCAGCGCGCCGAACTTTCCGAAGGCGTCGGCGGAGAACAGGATCTTGTCTTTGCTGTCGTAAGACATCATGACCTCCGGCCAGTGGACCATCGGAGTCATAAAGAAGGTCAGCTCATGGGCGCCGAGAGAGAGTTTGTCGCCTTCTTTCACGACGACGGCTCTGTCCGTAAGGTCCGCGCCGAAAAACTGCTTGAAGAAAGCGAAGGTTTTTGCGTTTCCCACGACCTTGATGCCGGGGTATTTTTTGATCAGCTTCGCGATGAGCGCGGAATGGTCGGGCTCCATGTGATGCACCACAAGGTAATCCGGCGTTCTGCCGCCGAGGGCCTCTTCCAGATTCGCAAACCATTGCTCGGAGACGATCTTATCCGCGGTGTCCATGACCGCGACTTTTTCATCGAGAATGACGTAGGAGTTGTACGCCATGCCGTTTGGGATGATGTACTGGCTCTCGAACAGATCGAGCGTCCGGTCGCTCACGCCGATATATTTCACGGAATCCGTAATGTTCATAATAATGATCCTTTCTTATCAAAAAAACCGGAGAATGCATCTCCGGTCGTCGGTCGATTATTCTCCGGCCTCAAAGACGTCCTTGCCGGCGCCGCAGAGGGGGCATGTAAAATCTTCGTCGACCTCTTCCCAGGGAGTGCCGGGCTCGATGCCGTTCTCGGGATCGCCGAGCTCTTCGTCGTAAACATAACCGCAAAGGGAACAAACGTATTTCATAAATGATTTACCTCTCTGTTATTATTTGGGTTTATTCTACTATATGACATGGTGTATGTCAAGAGGGAAATACTGATTTGTCGCGGAGCGACAAATCAGTATTTATAATGCGGAATGCGGAATTCGGAATTCGGAATTGTGGAAAAGCGCTTCGCGCCTTTTTATTGTAGAAAACGGCATTTGCAATTCA
>CACYHJ010000131.1 GCA_902774165.1 Oscillospiraceae bacterium | reverse complement strand
AGCACGCGGGGCAGGATCTCCGGCATCGTGACCGCGGGCGCGCGCAGCACCGTGCGGAAATCCGTCAGCTCGCCGCTGCACAGCAGCGTGACGAACCCGCCGAAACTCGTGGTGAAGAGGCATTTTTCCGCGTCCGGATACGCGCTGCGGCAGTGGGCGGCGACCGTCAGAAGATCCCGCATACAATTCTTTACCGTCAGCGCCGATTCGTCCGCGGGGCTGTCGCCGTGCGCGGGGAAATCGAAGCAGACAAGGCATGCGCCGAGCGGAGCGGTCTTTTCCGCGAGCAGCGTCAGCGCGCCGCTCTCTTTATCGCCCGCAAAGCCGTGAACGCCGAGGATCACGTAATGGACGTCCGCCGTTCCGGGCAGAAACCGTTTGCATTTTATCGGGTAATCCGGCGTTTCGATCGAAAAATAATCAACCATTCTTTTCCCCTTATCCGTTACGCCTTGACAGGGAGCCAGTTCAGCAGCATCAGATAAAGCGCTTTGAGAAATGCGATGATACGTTCCATTGTTTTTCCCTTCTTTATTTCATGATTTCATTGACGAACGCCAATGTTTTTTCAAAGTTTTCCGCCGCGAGCTCGTTTTCGTTTACGTCAAGCTCCCAGATATGCGGCAGCTTCGCCGTTTCGGCCGGGATGAAATTGCTCCCGATCGGAACGTCCAGCTCCGTGAGCCGCGCGACAGCGTCAAGCGCCTGATCGGTAAAGGTGCCGCTGTTGCCGTCGCTGATGTAGCAGGGCGGGAAATCCGCGCTCAGCCACGTGAGCACCGAGGCCTTTTCCGCGAGCGGCGAACCGACGTAGCGGGGACTGTACAGACCGGAGATCACCATGAGCTGGAAGCCCCAGCTTTTGAGATCGTCGTTTGTTTTTCCCGTGCGGTCCACGTCGAGAAGCCCGGAGATCGAGATCCAGCCCCGGATCTTCGTCCCGCCCGGCAGAGGCTCGATCCCCAGCGCCGCCGCGCATTCGGGCGACGCGTTCGCCGCGGTCAGAAGGCCCGAAAGGCACCCGCCCGCGGAGTCGCCCAGCAGGACGATTCTGCCCGGGTCGACGCCGTAGGCCGCCGCGTTTGCGACAAAATACGAAAGCGCTTCGCCGCACTGGCGGATCTGCGCCTCGATGCGGCACTGCGGCGCGAGCGCGTAGTCGATCGAGACCAGGTTATAGCCGTTTTCGATCCATTTTTCCAGATACGCGTTCTGCTTTTCCCAATCCTTGTCGCCGATTACGAAGCCGCCGCCGTGGATATAGAACATCGTGCCGCGATTCTCCGGCGCAAGGAAAACATTCATCGTGTTGTTCGGGTACTCCGAGGGATAGACCGCGTCCGTATATACTTTTACGCCGTCCTCCCGCATCGTCTCGGCGGTCTGCGGCTCGTGCGACATCACGTCGCCCTGCATCCCGTAACGGAAAAACAGGTCCGGGTTGATATCGAGCGCGACCGGAAACGCGCAGACAAGCAAAAGCAGAATCGAAAGGACGCAGCCCGCCGCGCGGACGCCCTTTTTCTTCGAGTGCGCCCCGAACAGCGTCAGAAACAGCAGCGCCGCGCCGCAGATAAGCGAAACGACGCAGACGATCAGCGTCGTGAAAAACGCGCCGCGGATCAGCGCGGCCGCCTGCGAAATCAATATCGCAGCGTCAAACAGAACAAGCGCCGGTTTTTTCCCGTTTATTTTTCCCGCCCGCAGACGCAAAACGAAATCTGCCGCCGCGAGGACCGCGATCGCCGGGCAGAGGAACGCCGTCCGGTTGAAAAAGATCGACAAAAGCGCGGTCAGGAACATGACCGCCGCGGGCAGGATCCGCCGCAATACGCGAAAATCGGTTCGGTTTTCCTGTTTCATATCGGACACTCCTGATCAATGAAAAAAGGAACGTCTATTGCACATTTTTGTATCATGATGCAAAAATGTGCAATAGATTCACGGCTCATTCTTCGTTTTTACTCCCAGCTTTTCCACACGTCCGGCGCGTAGCCCACAGTCGCGGCCTTGCCGTTGCGGACCACGGGCTGACGCAAAACGTGCTGATTTTCGAGAATCTTTTCTTCCCGGTCTGCGGGAATCAGGTATTGCAGGAGCGTCAGCAGGTCTTTGTCTTTGCAGTCGGGATCGATCAGCGCGTCGATCCCGCCGACCGCCTGCGCGACGGAGCGGAATTCGCCTTTGCTCATGCCCTTTTCCTTCAGGTCGATGAACTGATATTTGATTCCGCGCTCCTTGAAGAAACGCTCCGCCTTGCGGGTGTCGGCGCTTTTTTTCGTGCCGAAGATCTGAATATTCATAGTGTGCCTCCGATTTTCGAACCATCTTATCTCTTGCGTCTGCCTGCAGACGCATATCGAGCCGCGAAGCGGCATATCGAGTGCAAAGCACATATCGAGCGCAAAGCGCATCTCGACAAAAATCAATTGTCCCCGTTTTTCTTTGCTGTTGTTATGGAAGCAATCAGTTTCCTTTGAATAATACCCCGTGTATTATTCAGGTTATTATACCGATCGTCGCTGATTTTTCCTCTTCTGTGCAACAGCTCGATCCAGAATTCGGTTTCGGAGCATTCTTTCAGCGATATTTCCAGCTTATGGATAAAATCCGCCCTGCTTTGCGCGTATCTTGCCTCAAAGAGATTTGCTCCGACGGATGACGAACAACGGATCAACTGCTCCGTATAAGCATGGCATCCTTTGATCGCTTCACAAATCTCTGCAATTTCAAGCGCAAAGGATATCGACATTTCCCGTAACTCGTTTTTATTTTCTGTCATTGTTCGATACCTTTTCCCTGCGATACGATTCTGTTGATCCCGGTAGTTTCCAAAAAAGATTTGTCGATATATCGCCTTGGCGGCGATTCGATATGTTGCCTGCGGCAACTCGATATGCGGCTGCTTCACAGCCGCTCGATATGTATTTGCTTCACAAATACAAGTTATTGTCTGAAGATGCGTCTGATAAACCAGAAAATCCTATGGAAGAACCCCACGATCTTCCCCCAGAACCCCTCGTGCATGCTTCCGCAGTACGGGCAGGCTGTTTTGCCGCTTTCCGCGGTAGCGGCGGCGTGCGCGTTATACGCAGTCTGTCCGCCCGCAAGGGAGAACCCGACGGTCGAGCCCGCGACGGTCCCGGCGGCGGTATAATCCCAGGCTTCAAAACCGATCCCGAACGCGGGGGAGTCGTCTTTCAGCGTGAAATCGAAGTTCAGCGGGTCGGCAAAGCCCGGATCGGCGACGACGTTTTCCCCGAGGTATCCGCGGCTCTGCGCCTTTTTCAGGCTCATTGCCTGCGCACGGTTGCTGCCGTCCATCGCGAACACGGCGGCGCCGTTGGTGACGTCCCATAGGATATTGTTTTCCGCAGTGAACGCGTCGGGACTCTGCATATTGCTGAACACCGGGACGCCGCTGTCGGTGAGAATGATATTCCCGGTGAAATCTGCGGTCTTGTGGCCCTCAAATCTTGAGTTGGCGCGGACCTGCGAATCGGCGCTCAGGGCAAAGATATTGTTGCGCACGGTGTTGTCCTTGCCGTAATGCAGGTGATAGGAATCGCTGCCGCAGGCGAACGCAAGATTCTTCTCCACAAGGATCTGCGAGGAGCCCTCGTCCAGATACACGCCCCAGCCGCCGTAGCCGCCCTCGCCGGGGTCTGCGGCGATATTGTGGAACACGTTGCCGGAGATCACCGTGCCGGGCTGAATGCCGAGGGTGTAAACGCCGCCCATATCGGAGAGCCAGCCCTGCCCGATGTTATAGATCAGGTTGTCGGTGATTTTGATATTGTTGGTGAGCTGATATCCGTAGCCCCAGTTCCAGCCGTCGGAGATCGCGGTATAATAGCCGTCCGAGATCTCGTTATGGGAGATCTCCGCGCCGTCGCAGAAGGTGATCTGAATACCGATGGCGCAGAAAAACTTTCTGCCGTAGCCGGAAATATCGTTGTTTGTGATCGTGATATCCCCGGTGCATTCCGGATCCTCCGGCAGGCAGTTCGGACCGCCCGCGTAGATGCCGGTGGCGGCGAGATTGCGGAACAGGCAGGAGTCGACCCAGCTGTGCTTCACGCCGCCGAAGATCTTCACGCCGTCCGCGCCGAGATTGATAAATTCACAGTTGGTGAACGAAATATCCTGCGCGTGTCTCACCTCAACGACGCCGCGCACGTCGTAGGCCGCCTGCGGCGCGTCGATATCCGCGGGACCGCGCCAGTCGCCGCACCAGTCGGTGGGGACGGGGATGCTCCAGTCGGTCTCGGTGAACCGGACGTGATCAAAGCCGACGCCGGAAACGCCGTCGATCTCGACAAGGCGCTCAAGGGACGAGGCCCGCAGCACAAGCGACTGCGCGGTCTCTCCCTCTTCGGGCACGTAATAAAGCTTGTTCGTCTTTGTGTTCAGGTACCATTCGCCGGGTTCGTTCATCGCCTCGAACACGTTTTCAAAATAATAGCGGTCGATCTCCCGGATCATCATTCCCGAAGGACGGGAAAGCCTCAGCTTTCCCGTATTCAGGTCGACGCCGGTCAGGAACATCAGCTCGTCGTGCCAGTAATGCAGGATGCGCACCTGCACGTCTTCGTAATTCGTGAAATCGATCAGGTCGGCGGGATCGGCGTAAAACGAGCGCTGTCCGAACGTCAGGCCCCAGGGAGACGTTTCCCCCGTCCAGATGTCGTCTTCCGGCGCGATGGCTTTGACTGTGAAATATCCTTTCTCGGGATAACGGGACACGGAAAGCTGCTTTTCGCCGCGGAACAGGGATTTGAAGTTCACGGGATCCGTCGCCGGGTCCAGCGTTTTCGTGAAGACCCGAACACCGTTCACCGTTTCTTCGGAAAACCCGGAGATCTCCCGCGCGCCGGTGATCACGGCCTCTTCGCCGTCATACGCGGCGTATGTGACGTTCGGCAGATCCTCTGCGGTAAAGCGGAGCGGCTCGGTCCGGGGGTATCTTCCCGCCCGCAGCCATACGTGCACGGTCTCGTCTTCGCCGACGGCGCCTTTGAGCGCTTTCAGATTCTCTTTCGCCGCGTCGACCGTGCGCAGCGGCGCTTCCTTTGTGCCCGCAGCCGCGTCGTCGCCCTCGGGCGAGACGAACAGGTCGTGAGGACCTTCGGCGTCCGCGGCTCTGCCCGTCGGCAGTCCGACGGCAAAAAGACCCGGCATACACATGAGCAGGGTCATGCTTAAAAGAATGGAAAACAGTTTTTTCATAAGAATCGCTCCCGATCAGATTTTATATTTCAAGTAAGCGCTGATTCATTCCGGTGCGCAGATTGCGCCGTCAGATTTTTCGTCAGATCGTTCAAAAAGACCGCAGGAAGGCTGTCGCCTTTCAAGGGATTTTTGGGCGATATGACGGGAAAGATGCAAGCAAGGTGCGTGCCGAATCTTCAGATGTGAATGAATCAGCGGTTACTGAGGTCGTATTTTCCCGACCAGCTGTTGATTTCATAATTCAGCCCCGGATGATCCGCAGGCAGCATACTGAATATGGTCCCGCGCGTCGGAGGATCCGGATCATACAGCTCCGACCGTTCGATATCGCCGCCGAAACGGCGTTCGTCTCCCCGATAATACTCGATCGCGAGGATCTCGTCGCGCATAAGCTGTCCGACGTAATCCAGCGCGTCCTCAAATTCTTCGTAATGCCGGTGCTGCGTTGTAAAATACACCGTGTAACGATCATAAGTATGAAGTCCTTCTTCATCGGAATAAGTGCAGCCTTCGTCAAGGATCGTGATCGTTTTTTCGTTTTTGCGGTTTTTGAATACGATCTCCTCGATTTTTCGCTCAAACGCAGCGTCGTATTCCGCAGCGATCCGTTCGGCTGCGCTGATCTGCGCCGCGGAGAACAGTCCTTCCACAACGATCCTCCCGTCAGAACTCAAAATCGCATGCGACGGAGGTCTCGCGGACCTCGTGCATGTGCTTTTTCACCGGCAGATGCACCGGGTGGGTCTGATAGGCGTCGAAGGACGCGCGGCTGTCGAATATCGTGATCAGCGCCAGGTCGTAGGATCGCTCGCTGTGCAGGATATCCTGCCCGGCCTCCAGATCGAGCATCCCCTCGATCTTGCCCTTCATGCCGTAAAAGTTCTTAACGAGCTGCGGCAGCTCGTGTTTGTATTCGTCTTTGATTTTGAATAATACGATGTGACGGATCATTGTTATTCCTCCGGTTTCGATTGTAGGGGCGGGCATGACCGCCCGTTTGTATCGTCAGATTTATTTGTATGAATAGGAAATTCTTTATATTTCCCGGATTCCAAATATTTGCATGGATTGAATTCAATGTATTCCCAAATATCCGCGTATTCTTTATTATTTCTGATAACATGGTCATAGAACGATTTCTGCCAAACGGTATTTCCGTTTCCGATTCGTCCTGTTACTTTTGCCTTGAAGTTTGCGGGCGGTCATGCCCGCCCCTACATTCCGACAGCATCTCATCGGCGATCTCCGCCGCGTCGGCGATCAGCTCCGGGCAGGGGCGTTTTTTATAAAATTCCTCGGTGCGCGCTTCGGGTACGGCGCCGGGGGTGGTTTTCACGTTTTTCAAAAGGTCCCGGCAGACGATGGAGCCGTTCTTTTCACGGAACCGCCGGGCGAATTCCTGCACCAGCGCGTAATGCGCCTTTTTCGCCTCGGGATCGGCAGGGTCGGAATAACCCTCCGCGATCCCCAATACAAGGAGCGCTCCGCTGACCGCGCCGCAGACCTCCCTGAGACGGCCCATGCCGCCGCCGAAGGAACTGGCGATCTTTGCCGAGGTTTCCCGGTCAAGGCCGGTCACGTCCTCAAAGGCGCATAGCACCGCCTGAGAACAATTATACCCTTCGTAAAACAGCGCTTTTGCGCGCGCGCCGCGGTCGGTCATTCCGTGCTCCCCCTTTTTTCTTACGGTTGAATAAAGCCGATGCGCCTTATACGGCACTACGTTAATGAATAATGAACAATGGATAATGAATAATGAATGACGGGGCTCCGCCCCGTACCCCATTTATATATCAAGTCAAATTTTACAAAAACTAAAACAAAAGAACGTACAGCTTCAACTGCTTTTCTTAATTGCCCAATTGCAATTTCTATAATAAAAAGGCGCGAAGTCGGAGCGTTAAGAAAACAGTCCGGTGGACTGTTTTTAGCTTCGACCGACGCAGCTATGCTGCGCGGGGCAAGCCTGGACAGAAGGATATGTGTATGTTTTAGGGCAACACCGCACAAATACGAATGCGCGTCTTGCTTGATCTTTGTTCCGTCATCTTGCACAGATTCTCCTTGACAACCGTCAGGTTGCCTGCG
>CACYHJ010000130.1 GCA_902774165.1 Oscillospiraceae bacterium | reverse complement strand
GCAGCATAGCTGCGACGGTCGAGACTAAAAACAGTCCACCGGACTGTTTTCTTAACGTCCCGACTCGATATGTCGGCTGTGCCGACTCGATATGCCGCCTATGGCGGCTCGATATGCGTCGCACGCGACGCAAGACGGGGCGCAAGCGCCCCGACAAATCAGAATTTATTAATGCACAAACAACGAAATGATCGCCGTGCCGCCGGCGGTGATGACCATCATGGCGGCCAGCACGATACAAACGATTTTTACGGTTTTCTTTTTCATGTTTTACCCCTCGATTCCAAGAATTCTCTTCACGTCCGCGGTCATCTCCGCGGTCAGTTTTTCGGCGGATTCCGCGTCCGGCGCGTTGGCGGTCAGATACGCCTTGAGCTTCGGCTCGGTGCCGGAGGGGCGGACCACGACCTTGCAGTCGTTCTCAAGGAACAGCAGAATCACGTCGGAGACGGGCAGCCCCGTGCTCTCGACTGTGCCGGCGGCGCAGTCTGTGACGGTCTGCGTTTTGCAGTCGCCGACGCGCAGGACCTTGAGGCCCGCGACCTCCTTCGGCGTCGCGGCGCGCAGAGAAGCCATGATCGCCGCCATCTTCTTCATGCCGTCCTCGCCCTCGAACTGGAAGTTCAGCAGCGTGTTGCGGTACATGCCGAATTTTTTATAAAGGGACTGCATATAGGCGTAAAGGTCCTCGCCAAGGCTCTTGCGGTACGCCGCCATCTCGGCGATCAGCATCGCGGCGTTGACCGCGTCCTTTTCCCTGAGGAAGGTGCCGGCGAAATAGCCGTAGCTCTCCTCAAACCCGAGAACATAGTCGTCCTTTCTGCCCTGCTTTTCTTTTTCGGTGATGAACTCGCCGATGTATTTGAAGCCCGTCAGCAGGCTGACCGTTTCGGCACCGTAGCTGTCGGCGATGGCGGTGACCAGCTCCGTCGTCACGATGGTTTTGACCACCACCGGGTGCGCGGGCAGGGTGCCGTTCGCCTTGCGGCGGGAGAGAAGATAGTCGGTGAGCATGCAGCCCACCTCGTTGCCGCTCATCAGGCGGTATTCGCCGTCGTGCTTCACGGCGATGCCGATGCGGTCCGCGTCCGGGTCGGAGGCGATGATGATATCCGCCGGGAATTCGGCGGTCATCCTGATGCCCTCCTCAAAGACCTGCTGGATTTCCGGGTTCGGGAACGGGCAGGTGGGGAAGGTGCCGTCCGGCTGCTCCTGAGAGGCGATCACCCGCACGTTGCCGTGGCCGCAGCGGCGCAGGATCTCCCGCACAGGGATGTTGCCGGTGCCGTTGAGAGGGGTGTAGAGAATTTTCAGGCCGGCCTTCGCCGCGATCTCCGGTTCGATGCGGGTCGACAGCTCGTCGGCGTAGAAATCCTCAAACAAGCCGTCGCATGCGAAGTCGATCATGCCGTTCTCGACCGCCGCGTCAAAATCCGTCGTTTTCACGCCGTCGAACATGTCGACCTTCTGAATGATCCCTGTCAGCTCCGCCGCCTCGTCGTCGGTCATCTGATAGCCGTTGACGTTATAGCATTTGTAGCCGTTGTACTTGGACGGGTTGTGGCTGGCGGTCACGACGATGCCCGACGAGCAGCCCAGCTTGCGCACCGCGTAGGAGAGCATCGGCGTGGGGGCGAGGCGGGAGTACATATGCACTTTGATCCCGTTCGCCGCGAGCACCGAGGCCGCCGCCCGGGCGAATACGTCGGACTTGATGCGGGAGTCGTGGGCGATCGCGACGGAGGGCGCGTCGAATTTCGCGTTCAGGTAGTCCGCAAGGCCCTGCGTCGCCTGCGATACGGTGTAGACGTTCATGCGGTTGGTGCCCGCGCCGATCACGCCGCGCAGGCCGCCGGTGCCGAAATTCAGCGTTTTCCAGAACCGGTCGTTGATTTCCGCCTCGTTCCCCGCGACGGAGCGCAGCTCCTCCCGCAGATCCGGGTCGCGGTCGGCCTTTTCAAGCCATAATTCGTAAAGTTCGTTGATCCCCATGTGAATTCTCCTTTTCTGTTGAATAAGATCCGGTTGGTTGACATTATATTAAATGTATAATATATTATTATAGCCCATTTCAGGCTGTTTGTAAAGAAAAATCTGCGTCCGCCGCGTCAGATCAGCCATTCCGTGACGCGGAACAGATACCCCGCGCCGAGCTTTTCCGACCGGAAGCGGCAGACCGAGCGGATAAAATCCAGCACGTCGTTTTGCTTTGCCTGCAGAGTCCCCCAGTCGTTGGGAAGATAGATCGCGTCCGGCCGTTTTTCCGGCAGCAGCGTCCAGTACTCCCGCTGGCGCTCATAGACGTAATCGCCCTCAAAAAACACCGCCAGCGTCCCGCACCGCAGCTCGGAATACAGATACAGATAAGGGGCCAGCGCCGGGATGTAAAGCGTGCCGTCGCAGGTGGAGCTGATGCGGTCCAGATCGTCAAGTGCCGCGTTGTACCTGCTGCCGACGTATTCCGAGGTATACAGCCCCTTCAGCGGGCCTCGCGTCAGCAGAACGTCGGTTCCGACGTCGGCGGAGGCTGCGGCCTGCGTGATTTTTTTCTCAAACTGAGGGGATGCGAACAGGCTGCAGTACCGCGTCTGCCAACAGAAGACGGCGGCCAGAAGGATGACTGCAGTACCGCCGCTGCAGACGCGCAGGAATTTCCGCGTCGTCGTCGGCGCCGCTTTTTTTTCTCCCGCAGCGCGGATTTCTCGCAGCGTCTGCGGCAGCGCGTCGGCCAGGTAGAAAAGCACCAGCGTCCCGCCGAACCCGCAGGCCGCCTCCGAAAACAGATCGACCGAAACGCCGAAACACAGCCCCGCAAACAGAAACGGAACCGTTTTCGGATCCCTTTCCCTGCAGAGAAAATAAAGGTCAAGCCCCAGAATATTGAACAGATAACTGTAGCTGAGCAGAAACAGAAAAGAATTCTCCGGATTGATCAGGGACTGCGCCAGCACGTACGCCATCGTGCCGGCGACGCTCAGGCAGCTTCCGGCAAACAGGACGGTTCTGAACGCGGCGGATTCTTTTTTCAGCGCCCTGAAAAGAACCGCGCCGATCAGGAACAGAATGCAGACGCAAAAGGGAAGCAGGCCGAACAGATTGACCGGCAGCAGATGATTGATCCTCAATCCGGACAGCAAAGGGTGCTTCGGGTCTGCCAGCACATAAGGCAGCGCGCGGAACAGGTCGGCGACCCCGCTTTTCAACGCAAGGGAAATCAACGCCGCGCCGCCGCAGACCGCGCCGCCGAGAAACGTAAAACCGATGAATCGCAAATTGAGAAAACGGTCGTATTGCTTCAGGAAATCCCGGCGCCTGCGGGCGCAGATCCGCCGGATCACCGTCAGAAGCGCCAACGCGGCCCATACGAAGACGACGATCGGCTCGTTGAACACGACGACGGAGAACAACCCGCCCAAAAGGACCGCCGCAGGCGCGCGGATCGGTTTGTCCCGCAGAAATACGATCGCGCAGACCGTCGCGAAGACGTACAGCGCCGCCGCGTAATAACTGAACGTGAAAATCGTGAACGGGACGCTCAGACAGAAAACAAACAGCGCAATCAGGCAGCGGACCCCGCGCGGCCGCAGATATCTGTAAATAATCCAGTAGACCGCGGAAAGAAAAACGAGAAACAGACGGCGGAAAAACAGCAGGATCCCGTCCGTACTGCCCTTCAGCGCAAGATATGCTTTGACGATCGGCGTCAGCAGGAACGAGATGAACTGGGTGGGATACCATTCGTCCACCAGCATCCGGTCGCCCTGCAGAAACCGGTAGGGCATCGCGAAATAGTAGCTCTCGTCGCTGAGCGCCGCGTTCAGCCCCCGGTTGAGAAAAAACGCAAAGAACAAAAAGAGCAGACCGAACAAAACCGCCGCCGTGACGTCGGTCCGTGTCGGTCTGAACTTTGTCTTTGACATGGGATTCTCCTTTCAAATTCTGATTTATGCGCACGCGCATAAATCAGAATTTAAGTCCCGAGTACCGAGACCCGAGCAGGATTACGATAATAAAGACTCGGTTTATCTCAATTTTCACCAGGTCGTACAGACTTTAAGTTTGTACCTTGGGCCTCGGGTCTCGAGACTCGAGACAGTAAATTCTGATTTATGCGCTCGCGCATAAATCAGAATTTATCTGCAATCGCGGCAAACGTCTCCAGTGAGAACGTCTCCGCCCGGGCGTTTTCGGGGATGCCGAGCTCTTTCAGAATCCCGAGAATCTCCGCCTTGCTTTTCCCCATGCCGGCGGCAAGGGAATTCGCGGCGGTTTTTCGCCTTTGGGCAAACGCGCTTTTAATCACCCGGAAAAAGGTTTTTTCGTCGGCGACATTCACCGGCGGGGCCTCGCGGGGTGTCAGGCGGATCACCGCGCTGTCCACGTTGGGCGGCGGCAGAAAGCTCTCCCGCCCCACGTCGAATAAATACTCCGCTTCGGCGTAATAATGCACCGCGGCGGTCAGCGCGCCGCAGTTTTTGCCCCCCACCTGCGCGCAGACGCGCTCCGCGGCCTCCTTCTGCACCATCAGCGTGACCGTGCGGAATTTTACGCCGCATTCCAGCAGCAGCATGATCACCGGCGAGGTGATATAATAGGGCAGGTTCGCGCAGACGCGGACGTTCTCGCAGCCCTCAAACTGCGCGCCGCAGAGCGCCCTGAGGTCCGTTTTCATGATATCCGTGTTCAGCACCTCGACGTTCGGGCAGTCCGCCAGCGTTTTCGCCAGCACCGGCAGCAGACGCGCGTCCACCTCCGCGGCGGCGACTTTTTTCGCCCGTTTCGCAAGCTCCACGGTCAGCACGCCCACGCCGGGGCCGATCTCGAGGGCGCCGTCCGCGTCCGTCAGGCCGGACAGCCGCGCCATTTCCGGGCAGACGTCGGGATCGATCAGAAAATTCTGTCCCAGCGCCTTTGAAAAGCTGAAGTCGCGCCCGGAAAGCAGGCGTTTTATCGTTTCAATATTTGTTAAATCGTACATATCGCAGCTCTGTAATTTATTTTCTGATCTGTCTGATATCTCTGCCCGCGAATTTCAGCAGGGTGTATTCCCCGATGATGCGGGAGGCGATGCGTTCTGTGTAGGTGTTCTGTATGCCCTTCATATCGAGATTCGTGCTGATGATCGTCGGCATACGGCGCAGAAGCCGGGTGTTGATGATATTGTAGAGCGCGGGCACGGTGACCTGCGTCGAAAATTCCGCGCCCAGGTCGTCGATGATCAGAAGATCGCAGCCCAAAAGGCTCTCCTCGGTTCCCTCGCAGCCTCTGCCGAATTGTTCGTCCGTCAGCTTTTTCACCATATTCGGGCAGGAATCGTAGATCACGCCGAAGCCGCGCCCGATGATCTCGCCCGCGACGGAGAGGGAAAGATGGGTCTTGCCGAGGCCCGTTCCGCCGTACATCAGCAGGTTCGGGCTTTCGCGGGAGAAATCCTCCGCGTACATCCGGCAGTAATCGTATATGCTTTTCATGATCGCCCGGGAGGACATCCCGCCCTGCCCGTCGTCGTCGGGATAGTAGCCGAGGTCGAAGTCCTCAAAGCTGCACAGGTCAAGGGGCGAGGCTTCGCAGAGCTCCCGGTAGGCGATCTGCCGGAGCAGTTCCGTGTAGCAGGCGCAGGTCCTGCCGTTCCGGGTGCCGGTATCCCGGCAGAGGGGGCAGACGTAACGGGGCTCAAGATAGTCCTCCTCGTAGCCGCAGGCGGTCAGGAATTCCCGCAGAAGCTGCTGCTGGGCGAGGTTATCCCGCTGCAGCGCGTCAAGCTGCCTTTGCCGCTCGTCCCTGTCGCGGATGGTCATGATGCGGATGAATTCCCGCGAGGCGGAGGCGATCCTGTCGTCGAGCGCTTTCGCGTCGGGGTATTTGCGGAACACCTCCGAGCGGCGGACGAACAGCTCCTGCTCCGAGCGGTTCCGACGGTTTTCCATTTCCCGGTCGGCCTTTTCAACGGTTTCGGCGGTATATTTCATTTCTTCTTTTTCTTCCTTTCATAGACGGGCGCGCCCTGCGAGGCGGCATTTTCCGCAGCCTCGATATCGTAAGATACGGCGGCTCTGCCGGCGGGAGCGTCCTTGTTCTCTTTCTTCGGCGCGCCCGGCGTTTTCTGCTGCGCCTTCTGTTCTGCCTTCTGCTTTGCGGCAGCCTCCTGCATCTGCCGGATCTGATCCGCGGTCTTCAGGCCCTTTGCGCGCCAGCCCGTCAGCACCTTGTCCATATAGGCGAAGCTGAAGGACGAGGTGTGATCCGCCATTTCGTCATACGCCAGCAGGATTTCGTCGATTCCGTAGCCCAGCTCCGAGGTCCAGCGCAGCAGGGATTCGCTCTGTTTTTTCGAGGGCGAGGGATTGGAGATCCCGACCCGTGCGGCAAAGGTTTTCCACAGGCCGGACGCCGTCTCCAGCGCGGCGATGCGCTCGTTGGCGGCTTCCACGGTGTCGATGCCGTCGTGCGCCCAGTCCTCCGCCACGGACCAGATATAGGAAAACCCGTTCTTGCCGTTCATGCGCGCGTATTCGCAGATCATCAGGATGACCGACGGCGGCAGCCCGAGATAGTCCACGCAAAGCAGCAGCGGCGCCTGGCTCTCATACCCGAGAGTCCTGCCGAGGACCCGCTGCGCGTGCTGAAACAGCTCGCGGATTTCCGCGTCCTCCTCGCACCGCAGAACTGAATAGGAATATCCTCTTTTTTTCTTCCGCCCCGGGGGCTTTCTCCGCGGGCGCCGTCGGCGTTTTTCCGTCGGCGTTCTCCCGGCGGTCCTTCGCGTCCCCGGCCTCTGCGGGCGCCGCCGCTCCCGCGTCGTCAAGGGAGAGGATCAGCCCGCGCCCGATCCAGTACCGCAGCGCGTCCTCCGCGTCGCCCACCGACAGGCCGGCGTCCGAGGCGATCTTTTTCAGGTCGGACGGAGCGCTCATATTCCGGTAAACGGCGATCAGGACCTTCAGCTGGGCGGCGCCCGCCAGCTTCAGCCCCTTGTCCGCCGCCTCGACGGGCAGCATAAAATATCCGGAAGCGGATGGTTTTGGCAGATACATGATAATTCCCCGAATTGCTGATTTTTACCTGCAATAGCGCAGTATAAATTTATGATAGAAACAATATAACATAGATATTGAAAAAAATAAACACTTTTTTTGCCGGATCGCGCGTGTTTATATGTTTTTTACAAATATGACGGGGGATCCGGTCGGGAAATGCAATGTTTTTTCTGTTGACGGCGGGGAAAAATTGCGCTATACTATACGGGTATAATCAGTTTTTGTATCTTGAGAGGAGAGTCGATATGAAATTTCCTGTCGGCATCATTACGGACAGCTTCCGTACGGATATCCGCACCGCGCTGCACAAGGCGGCGTCGCTCGGGGCGGACGGTGTTCAGATTTACGCCGTGCGCGGCGACGTTTCGCCGGAAATGACGCCCGCGGCTCGCGCCCGGCTGCGCGATATGGTGGCCTCCGAGGGGCTTGTGATCAGCGCGCTTTGCGGCGATCTGGGCACCGGCGGCTTCTGCTTCCCGGAGAATAACGCCCGCAAGGTGGAGTATTCCAAGCGGATCGTCGACCTTGCCAAGGAGCTGGGGACGGATATCATCACCACCCATATCGGCGTTGTTCCGGCGGATCCGGCGCACCCGCGCTTCGGCGTCATGCAGCAGGCCTGCGGCGAGCTGGCGGAATACGCCGCGTCTGTCGGCGCGCATTTTGCCGTTGAGACCGGGCCGGAGCCCGCGAAGGTGCTCAAAGCCTTCCTTGATACGCTGCCCGGCACGGGCGTGGCGGTCAATCTCGACCCCGCGAACCTGAAGATGGTCTGCGACGACGATCCCGCCGAGGCGGTCCGCACGCTCAGGGATTATATCGTCCATACCCACGCGAAGGACGGCAGAATGATCTATTATAAAAATCCGGAATACATCTACGGGCTGGAGCAGGAACCGATCGTGACGGATACGTCCTTCGAAGAGGTCCCGCTCGGGCAGGGCAATGTGAATTTCCCGCGGTATCTCAAGGCGCTTGAGGAGATCGGCTTCAAGGGCTTCCTGACGATCGAGCGGGAGGTGGGCGACGATCCCGCAGGGGACATCGCCGCGGCTGTTGACTTCCTGAGAAAAACGATGGCCGGGATTGACTAAGGAAAGGTCGTGTGTCTGATATGAAAAAGTTTATGGCGCTGCTTGCCGCGCTGCTGATCATGGCCGCGGGCGTTGTTCCCGCGTTTGCCGCGTCCCCCGCGGTCCGGCTGGACTGCGATAAAACCGCCGAGGGCGATATCCTGTATGTGAACGTCTCGTTCAGCGGCTGCGAGGGGCTGACAAGCGCCGATCTGCGGTTTGATTTCGACGCGTCTGCGCTCACGTTCCTCGGCGCCTCCCTGACCGGCGCCGTGCAGAGCGACGATCAGTTTATCGGCGTGTTCTCCGATCAGGCGGGCGCGGCGCAGTCCGGCTCCGTCAGGCTGTCGATGATCCATATTGACGGCCTGAGCGCCGAAGAGGGCGAGGACGCGCTGTGTCAGCTGGCGTTCCGCGCAGGGCAGGGCAGCAGCAAGATCAAGGCGAGCGCAAAAAGCTTCCGGATCAACGACAAGGACGTTTCCGCGTCCATGGGCAGCTGCAGATATTCCGCCGGCGCCGGCAACTTCTTCAAGACCTACGGCGCGGTGCTGCTGATCTGCGGCGTCGCGCTTGTGGTGATCCTTGTGCTGGTGATCCTGCTGATTGTTGTTCGCCGCATCAAGAAGAACACCCGCGTCAACGTGGTGCCCTTTGCCGATACCCCGCAGGCGGATGACGACGCCGTCAGCGCGGCGGATCAGATCGTTCTGCATGAACCGGAGACGGAGAAATTCGCAGCGGGCGGGGTGCCGGCAGATGAAACCGGAATCCCTGAGACTGCCGAGTCCGCGCAGAGCGCTGCGGAACCGGAGGCCGCTGAGAGCGGCGAGCCCGAAACTGACGAAGCCGAAGACGCCGGAGACGACGGCGACGTCGGGGAACCGGAGGCGTAAGATGAAAATGAAACGGATTTTTGCGCTGCTTCTTTCGCTGCTGTTTGCGGTGCCGTTCGTCGTGACGGCCTCGGCCGCCGGGCAGCCGTCGATCAGTCTGGAAAGCGTCGGCGAGTGCGCCGTCGGCGATACGTTCAAGGTGAAGGTTGTGATGAAGAATGCCGCCGGGTTTGCCGCGGGCGATTTCCACATCCAGTATAACCCCTATATGGTGCGCCTGACAGACGTGGAGGAGTGCAGCGACGTCCTGGCGGACAAGCAGATCAACTACCAGCATACGCCGGTGGTCAAGGATAAAAACGCGAAGGAGAACGGGCTTCCGGTCCATACCTTCAATATCTCGATTTTCCACGTGGAGCATTTCACGAAGGCGCAGAATAACATGGACCTGTTTATTCTGACCTTTGAAGCCGTGGGCGGCGGCGACTGCCCGATCGTGCTGGGCTCCTCCTCGGTGATAATGGTTGCCGCGGACGGGTCGGTCGACGAGGTGTATCCCAAGCTCTCGAGCGCCGACGTGGTGATCAGCGGCGAAGAGGCGGAGAGCTGGGATTACCAGAAAAACGTGGTGGAAGACGTGATCTATACCGACGAGGTCTATACCTTCGCGCCGGAGTCCACCCGGCGGCCGTCCACCTACGCCACCACGGATGCAAACGGCAATTATTTCCCGGAAGCGGAGAAATCCTCCGGCAAGACTGTCCGGACGGTGCTGATTATTGTGGCGGCGGTCGCCGTGGTCGGCGCTGTGGCGGCCATTATCGTCTTTTCATCCAAAGGGAAATATATCAAAAAATAAAAGAGAGGGAAGTTTATGAAAAAAGCAATCGCGCTTCTGCTGACGCTTCTGCTGGGCGTCTGCGCGGTCCTGCCGTGCTTCGCGGTGGACGATCCTGATTTCGTCGCGGCCGCGGAGGAAGCGAAAAACAAACCGATGCTGTATCTGACCGATCTGAAGGGCAAAGCCGGCAGTAAGGATATTTACACCAGCAAGCTGCTGATGGCCCACGCGAAGGGCGTTACCGCCTGCGATATCGTGATTCAGTACAACCCGTATATGCTTGAATTCGTCGGCTTTGAGCAGTCGAAGGATATTGCGGAGGTTAAAAATCTGGAGCATACCGAGCCCGGTCTGAAGAAGGATATTTACGGCAATATTCCCCATGAGGTCTATATCATGTTCTTCCATCTCGAGGAATTCGGGCCGGAGCTGGATACCTGCGAGATCGGCACGCTGCAGTTCAGAGCCATCGGCGGCGGCGTCTGTCCGCTGGAGCTGACCGCGATGGACGTCGAGGTCAAGGGCAAGGAAGTGAAATCCGTCGCCGTCGGCGGCGAGGCGAAGGTTGAGGGCGAGGAAGCCTCCGGCTGGGATTATACCGCCATCACCTCGGCGTATCTGACGACGCCCGATCCGGACAAATCTCCCTATTACGTCGTCACGAAAAACGGCGGCCTGCAATGGTGGATGATCGTTCTGATCGGCGTCGGCGCGCTCGTCCTGATCGGTGTGATCGTTCTGTTTGTGCTGAAGGGCAGGAATTATATCGCCGACAGCGAGGAATACGATCAGACGGTCGGCGGGAAGCAGAACGGCGGTATCACGGTGGATATGGACTCCGAAACGCCGGTAACGCAGTCAGACGCAGAGGAAAAAGAAGAATAAGCAAAACGGCCGGGGGCGGAAGACGCCTCCGGTTTTTGTTATATCTTAACAATATATAGATTTCCTCGGACGGAATTATTGTTCAAAGATTGACAAAACGCGATCTTTCGATTATAATAAATCCAAAGAACTGAAAGGAGATATTTATATGGGTCTTATAAAAGCCGGCGTCGGCGCTCTTGGCGGCGTTCTCGCCGATCAATGGAAGGAATTTTTCTACTGCGACAGCATGGATAAGGATACGCTTGTCGTCAAGGGGCAGAAGCGCACCGGCTCCCGCTCGTCCAACACCAAGGGCAGCGACAACATCATTTCCAACGGTTCCGGCATCGCCGTTGCCGACGGCCAGTGCATGCTGATCGTTGAGCAGGGCAGAGTGGTTGAGGTCTGCGCCGAGCCCGGCGAGTTCACCTACAACAGCTCCACCGAACCCAGCATCTTCGCGGGCAATCTGGGCGACTCCATCAAAGAGTCCTTCAAGGCGATCGGGCGCCGTTTTACTTACGGCGGCGACACGGGGAAAGATCAGCGCGTGTATTACATCAACACCAAAGAGATCATGGACAATAAGTTCGGCACCCCCACGCCGATCCTTTTCCGCGTGGTAGATCATAACGTCGGTCTGGATATGGAAACCGAGATCCGCTGCAACGGCGTATATTCCTATAAGATTGCAGACCCGATCACGTTCTATACCAAGATCTGCGCCAACGTATCCGGCGTTTTTACCAGGGATGAGATCGACGCGCAGCTGAAGACCGAATTTGTGGATGCGCTGTCGCCCGCATTCGGCGAGCTTGCCAATCTGGAGCTGCGCCCCTCGCAGATCCCTTCGCATACCAGGGAGCTGCGTGATTACGTCAACAACGCGCTCAGAGAGCAGTGGCTCGCCGACAGAGGCCTTTCCGTTGTCTCCATCGCGATGAACCCCGTTTCTCTTACGCCGGAGGATGCGGCTTATCTCAAGGAATTCCAGCGCGCAAGCGCGGTGGACCGCCGTCCCGGCCTCGGCACCGCGAGATACATCGAGCATGCGGGCGAAGCCCTCAGCGACGCGGCAAAGAATCCCAACGGCGGCATGGCCGGCTTTGTCGGCATGGGCATGGGCATGGGCGTCGGCGGCGTCGGCAGCCCGACCCAGTTTATGGGCGCTATGGGCCAGGGCGCTACCCAGCCGAACCCGCAGTATACGCAGCAGTCTCAGTACGCTGCGCCTCAGCCCGCGGCGCCCGCTGCGCCGGCAGCCGGCGCGTGGACCTGCTCCTGCGGCGCGACCGCGACGGGCAAGTTCTGCCCCGAGTGCGGCTCTCCCAAGCCTGCACAGGACGGCTGGACC
The DNA here is from genome assembly GCA_902774165.1 of Oscillospiraceae bacterium. GTDB lineage: Bacteria > Bacillota > Clostridia > Oscillospirales > Acutalibacteraceae > RGIG2774. The sequence goes on along the minus strand of CACYHJ010000130.1, from coordinate 2,027 downwards.
TGTTCCTGCGGCGCGGTGAACAAGGGCAAATTCTGCCAGAACTGCGGCGCGAAGAAACCCGCCGGCGCGCTTCTCTACCGCTGCGACAAGTGCGGCTGGGAGCCGGAAGATCCCGCGCATCCGCCGAAATTCTGCCCGGAATGCGGCGACCCGTTTGATGAGAGAGATATTAAGTAAATGAGAATTCTTTTCGGGGCGTTTCACGCCCCGAAAAAGTATTTATTCTTCATGTGAGGTGAAACAACCATGTCAAACCTTCAGGAATACAAGTGCCCGTGCTGCGGCGGCGCCGTGAATTTTGACAGCGGGACGCAGAAGATGAAATGTCCCTACTGCGATTCCGAATTTGAGCTGGAAACGCTCAAGACGCTGGACGATCAGCTGAAGATCGAAACCGTGCAGGACGAGATCGCCTGGGAAACGTCCTCCGGCGGCGAATGGAGCGCTGACGAGAGCGGAAAGCTGCGGTCGTATATCTGCAAATCCTGCGGCGGCGAGATCATCGGCGACGAGCAGACCGGCGCCACCAGCTGTCCCTTCTGCGGCAACCCCGTGGTGATGATGGATCAGTTCAAGGGCGCGCTGCGGCCGGATCTGGTGATTCCCTTCAAGCTGGATAAGAAGGCGGCGAAGGAGAAGTATCTGAGCCACGTCACCGGCAAAAAGCTGCTGCCCCGGGTATTCAAGGAGCAGAACCATATCGACGAGATCAAGGGCGTTTACGTCCCCTTCTGGCTCTTTGACGCGGACGTCAGCGCCGACATCCGCTATGAGGCAACCCGCACCCGTACATGGAGCGACAGAAACTATAATTACACGGAGACCAGCTTCTTCAACGTCAACCGTTCCGGCGTGATCGCCTTCGATCACGTGCCCGTCGACGGCTCCTCAAAAATGGCGGACGATCTGATGGAATCCATTGAGCCCTTTGATTTCAAGGACGCTGTGGATTTTCAGACCGCGTATCTTGCCGGATATCTTGCCGATAAATATGACGTGACCGGCGAGCAGAGCATTCCCCGCGCAAACGAGCGCATCAAAAAAAGCACCGAGGACGCCTTTGCCTCGACGGTGCAGGGATATAATTCGGTGACCGCGAAAAATTCCGTGGTCAACGTCAGAAACGGCAAGGCGAAGTACGCCCTCTATCCGGTATGGATCCTGAACACCACGTGGAACGGGCAGAAGTATACCTTCGCCATGAACGGTCAGACCGGGAAATTCGTCGGCGACCTGCCGATGGATAAAGGGCTTTACCGCAAGTGGTGGGCGATCTACTCCGGCGTCGCGACGGCGGCTGCCGCCGCCATCGCCGCGCTCTGGTACTTTATGTAAAGGGGGCGGAGAAGATGAATAAAAAAGTATTGTCCCTGCTTTGCGCGCTGCTGCTTTGCTTCGCGTTTGCCCTTCCCTTTGCCGTCGCCGCCGACGCGGATGCGGAGCCCGGCGAGACGATGGCGCTGTTCAGCTCCGACGACGCGATCTCCGACGCGGTATCCGCGTATATGGGCGCCCCGGTCACGGTCGGGGACTACGCGGATCTGCTCACCGAGGCGCAGGAGCTTGTCCTGAAAGGACAGTTTTCCGAGATTGCGGAAAAATACAACGTGAACGTCGCGGTTGCCGCGGTGCAGTCCCTGGGCGGGCAGACCGTTGAAAACGCGGCGGAGAATTATTGCAAGAATGAAGGAAACCTTCAGGGAGACACGATTCTTCTTTATCTTGCGATCGGCACCAGAGATTTTGACATCTTCGCCACGGCCGGACGCGCGGAATCGATCTTTTTCGCCAAGGGCAGGGAGTATATCTTCCGTCAGGTGAAGTCTTATCTGAGCGAAGATGATTTCTATGACGCGTTTCACCGGTTCGGCGAGGTCTGTGATGATTTCCTCGCGCGCGACGCGGCAGGGGAGCCCTATACCGAAAAATCTCTCCCGAATGAAAAGAGCCCGATCTGCTTTGTGATCGCCGTGGGCGCGGGACTGCTGATCGGTACGGTCATCATGGCAAAATACAAAGGCGAGCTC
>CACYHJ010000129.1 GCA_902774165.1 Oscillospiraceae bacterium | reverse complement strand
GCCTCGGCCAACGACGCGCACGCCTACACCTTCTCCGTAACGGAGCGGGGCGTGCTCCAGATCGGCTTCAACTACGGCGTCGCCGAGGTCACCGGGACCCCGTGGATCCTTTATCTTTATGAGAATTATTCCTCCGACGGCACAGCCGAAAACGACGCCTGGCGGATGCTGACAATGCTGAACGTCCCCTCGGGCAAAACGGAAACGCTGAAAACCGAAAAAATCGGGCTTTACCCCGGCGACTACGCGATCGTCGCGGCGACCGGCGACTCCTTCTCCGCGGCGGATTACGAGATGGCTGCCGCCTTCGTGGCGAATACGCCCTGGGAGGCGGAGCCGAACAACACGAAAACCCGGTACAACGAGCTGGCGCCCGGCGTGAAAACCGGCGGCAGCAGCGCAAACACCGCCGCAGGCGACGAGGACGTGTTCCTGATCACCGTCCCCGCCCGAGGCGCCGTCTCGCTGCTTTTTGAGCACGAAAAGCTGGGCGGCACCGGCGTGGGATGGATCCTCACCCTGCGGAACGAAGCGGGGGAAACGCTTTACCGCGAACGGGCCTACTCCCAGGAGGCGCAGACCTTCAGCGGCGAGATCGGGCTGCCGCCCGGGGCATACTACCTGACGGTGACCGCGCACCTGCGGGAGGACGCGGATTATTACCTCACCTGCGATTACCGGCAGACCGACGCGTTCGAGACGGAGACAAACGACAGCCGGGATGCGGCGACCGACGTTGCGATCGAAGGCAGGGCCGTCTCGTTCGGCGGTTCCCTGAGCGAAAAATACGGCGTCCCGGACGTTGACAATTACAGATTCACCCTGCCCTCCGACGGCGTGATCTCCTTCGCGTTCCTGCACAAGGATCTGCTGCGGCCGCGGGACGGCTGGCGGATCGTGCTGTCGGACGAAGCAGGAGAGGAGCTTTTCCGCATGAACTCCCGCTGGAACGAGACCTCCGTCGCCTCGCCCCAGATCGGGCTTTCCGCCGGGACCTATTATCTCACGGTGGACGGGGAGGACATGCTCTTCACCTGCGAGACCTATACGGTGAACCTGACCTTTGCCGCGGGGAAGAACTGGGAAGCCGAGAGCAACGACGCCCCGGAAACCGCGAACCCCCTCACGCCGGACACGATCCGCTACGGGACGCTTGTGAGCGCGGGGCTGCTCTACGACGCGGATTACTACGTCTTTACCCTGCCGAAAACCGCCACCGTCTCGCTGACCCTGAGCCACAATCTGCTGAGCGGCACCGGCGAGGGCTGGCGGGTCTCCCTGCTGGACCAGAGCGGATCGACGCTGACCGCGTTCACCTCCCGCTGGGATCAGAGAACCGCCGAATCCGGCCTTCTCACGCTGCCTGCCGGCACCTATTACGTACGGGTGGACACGGGAACAATCTTCTCCTCGGCAAAATACGGCTTGACGGTCAACACAAGGTAACCGCCGCGGCGCAGGGTCGGACGCGGAATCAGAATTCATAAAATTTGATTTATTTGGGATTTTCTCTTTTATTTTGAAAAAATATGTGTTATACTCATTTTTACTGTAAATATACTCGGAATTTATAAATTGAGACCGGAGTGATATTTTTATGAATATAGCGATCATGGGCTTCGGCGTCGTCGGTTCCGGCGTCGCGGAGGTTTTTACGAAAAACCATGAAATGATAGCGGAAAAAAGCCTTCACGCGCCGTTTGAGCTGAAGTACATCCTCGACATCCGCGATTTCCCGGACAGCCCCTACGCGGATAAAATGATCAAGGATTTCAACCTGATCCTTGAGGATGAGACGGTCGGCATCGTCGTGGAGACGATGGGCGGGCTGCACCCGGCGTATGAATTTGTCTCCTCCCTGCTGAAGGCGGGCAAGAGCGTCGTGACCTCCAACAAGGAGCTGGTGGCGGAAAAAGGCTGCGAGCTGCTGGCGACGGCCAAGGAGAACGGCGTCAACTTCCTGTTTGAGGCCAGCGTGGGCGGCGGCGTGCCGATTATCCGGCCCATCACCCAGTGCCTTGCGGCAAACGACATCTCCGAGGTGGCGGGCATTCTCAACGGCACGACGAACTTTATCCTGACAAAAATGATCCGCGAGAATATGGAGCTTGCCGACGCGCTGAAGCTGGCGCAGAAACTTGGCTACGCGGAAAAAGACCCCACGGCGGACCTGGACGGCATCGACGCGTCGAGAAAGATCTGCATTCTCGCCTCCCTCTGCTTCGGCAAGCACGTTTCCCCGGATTCGGTTCACACCGAGGGCATCCGCAGCATCACGCTGCGGGACGTGGCCTACGCCGGCAACGCGGGCATGGTGATCAAGCTGCTGGGCGCCGCGAAGAAGACCGCCGACGGCAGGGTTCTGATCTCGGTCTCGCCGTGTCTGATCGATCAGCACAGCCAGCTGGCCGGCGTCAGCGACGTATTCAACGCGATTCTTGTGCGGGGCGACGCCATCGGCGACGTGGTATTTTACGGCCGGGGCGCGGGCAAGCTGCCCACCGCCAGCGCCGTTGTGGCGGACGTGATCGACTCGGCAAAGCACACCGAGCGCCGCAGGATCTTCGGCTGGACGGACAGCGAGCCCGGCTATGTGGCGGACTGCGCCGCCGTTCCCGGCAGGTTCTACGTGCGCGGCACCATGACCGACGGCTCCGGCGCCGGCACCGCCACCGCGGGCATGAAGTCGGTGAAGGTTCTGTTCGCGGAAAACGCCCCCGCCGACGAGGCGGCGTTCCTCGTGAACGCCCCGTCGGAAACGTGGCTGCGCAAAACGCTGCAGACCGTGGGGATCGCCGACCCGGTGATCATGAAAGTCACGGATTATTGATCCCGCAATATAATAGAATGTAGAGATTTTTCAATATCCGGGCGCATCGCTGAGGAAACGCGCGCCGGAAAAGGAGATACATATGAGTCTGATCGTACAGAAATTCGGCGGCAGCAGCGTCGCGAATGCCGAGCGGGTGCGCAACGTCGCCCGCATCGTCACCGACTGTTACCGCGAGGGCAACCAGGTGGTGGTCGTGGTCTCCGCCCAGGGAGACACAACGGACGACCTGATCGAAAAAGCCCATGAAATCAACCCGAAGGCGTCCAAACGGGAAATGGATATGCTGATGGCCGCGGGAGAGCAGATCTCCATCGCGCTGCTGGCAATGGCCATCGAGACAGAGCGCTGCCCGGTCGTTTCCATGCTGGGCTGGCAGGCCGGCTTCAACACCAACTCCACCTACGGCGCGGCAAGGATCCGCTCGGTGGATACCGCCCGCGTCCGCTCCGCGCTGGACAATAATAACATCGTCGTGGTCGCGGGCTTCCAGGGCCTGAACCGGCACGACGACATCACGACCCTCGGCAGGGGCGGCTCCGACACCAGCGCCGTCGCGCTGGCGGCCGCGCTGCACGCGGACCGCTGCCAGATCTTCACCGACGTGGAGGGCGTTTATACCGCCGATCCCCGCAAGATCCCGAACGCGATCAAGCTGAAGGAAATCACCTACGACGAAATGCTGGAGCTTGCGACGCTCGGCGCGCAGGTGCTCAACAACCGCAGCGTTGAAATGGCGAAAAAATATAATGTGGAGCTGGAAGTGCTCTCCAGCATGATGAGAGCGCCCGGCACCGTTGTCAGGGAGGTTACCAGAATGGAAAAAATGCTTTTGAGGGGCGTCACCAAGGACGCCGATATTGCCCGCATCTCTGTGGTCGGCGTGCCCGATACGCCCGGCATCGCGTTCAAGATCTTCAACGCGCTGGCGGGCAGGCAGATCAACGTTGACGTGATTCTGCAGTCCATCGGCAGAAACGGCACGAAGGATATCACCTTTACCACCGCAAAGGCGGACGGCGAACAGGCCGTCGAGCTGCTGAGCACGAAGATCCCGGAGATCGACCCGGAAAAAATCGTGATCGACACCGGCGTCGCAAAGGTCTCCGTCGTGGGCGCAGGCATGGAAACCCACCCCGGCACCGCCTCGAAGATGTTCGAGGCCCTATACGAGCGCAATATCAACATCCAGATGATCGCCACCAGCGAGATCAAGATCTCGGTGATCATCGACGCCGCCGACGCCGACAAGGCCGTCGAAGCAATCCACGCGAAATTCTTCCCGGAGGCCTGAGCCGGGAAAACCGATCTTCCGAAACGGGAACGGCAGCCGCCGTTCCCGTTGTTTTTCTCGGGCGGACAAAAATCAGCGCCGGGGCTTCAGGCGAAGCCCCGGCGGCACGGTTTTGTGTTTTGTTTATTTTTCCGCGTAGGTAAACACATAATTGTTGGTGATCTCTTCAAAGGACGTCATTGCGAAGGTCGCCTCCGAAATTCCCATTTTGATTGTCGCGGGGATCTGGATCGCCTGCTTCGAATAATAGACCGCGGAGACCGGGATCCCGGCGGCGTTGAACTTATACTCCAGATAAGCGCCGGTCACGGCGTTCTGGAAATAATAGGTGTTCTCGCTGCCGAACAGCGACGTTTTGAATTTTGTGCTGTCGTGGATCGTGATCTCGATCGTATCGTCGTCGCCCATCGAACCCAGCAGCTCCGTCCCCATGGTCGTCAGCTGCGCCCTGTCATGAATCCCGGGAATGATCTTCTCCAGCATTTTCTGGTTCGCGGTTTCGGCCTTGTTCTTCCTGATCGTGAAATCGACAAAGTTGATCCGCAGCGTGTAGGATCCGTCGGCAGAGCCGGTGAAGGAGGTGCTCTTGATGATCGCGGTGGTCGCATTCGTGGGGAACACGACGGCCTTGTCCTCATACACGGGCAGGTTGTAGTAGTAGGTGCTGTTGTAGGTCGGGTTCACATAATACTGCCGGTCAAGATAATAGGAGGGCTTGATCTTGTTGGTGATCGTGTTCCTTTTTTCGATATCGCTTTTCAGGGACGACATCATGGCGCCGGTAAAGCTGATGCCCGTCGCGACCTCGATCGCGCCGTAGGAAACTTCGTTCAGCGTCAGCTCATAGCTCTTGGTATGGTTTTCGTCCGGCGCGGCCTTCAGGAAGTTGACGTCCTGAATACGCTTCAGCGCAGCGGCCTTCGCGTTCACGGTCGGCGCGGTATCCAGTTTTGAAGCAACACGATGCGCTATTCTCGCGTCGTGAGAGGTGAGCACGCCGTCGCCGTCAAAATCCGCCGCGTCGAATTTGATGCTCGTCTTGGCGGGCTGAGGGTCGAGATACGCCGCGATGCGCAGGATCGACCGCGCGTCGGTGGTCTGCAGCTTGCCGCTGAGGTCGAAATCGCCCTTCGGATACCAGGCGACCGCCGCCGCGTCCGCCTTCACCGCCGTCATGGCGGGGGTCAGCGCGGCAAAGGAGATCGCCGCCGCGCAGCAGAGGGAGAGTATTTTTCTGAAAACCTTCATGGTAAAACCTCTTTTTCTGAAAATATAATGACTGATGGTAATATATTATCACATTCTTTTCCCTTTGTAAACCGTATAAATTGTTTATTTTATGAAATTTTATATGAACAGACGAAATACTTGTTGACGGGAATTTTTCCATGCGTTATAATATACATCATAATAATTAAAAGGGGATTTATCCGATGAAAAAAAGTTATGTCGTGGCGGCGGCGCTGCTGCTGGTCGCCGTCGTCCTTGCGGGAGTCTACGTCATGCGGGACAAGATCGGCGGGATTTTCCGCGGCGGCAGCGAGGGGACGACCGCGCCGCCCGCAGTGGAAGAGAACGAAGACGCCTACCTGAGCATCCTGCAGGGGTCGGTGGAAAACGCCGTGCCGATCATGAAGACCGACATCGACGGCGTTTATTACACCATGTCGAAGGACGGCGAGGTCAAATTCTATACCGTGGACGGCACCACCATCGCCCAGCAGAGCGAGTCGGACGCCTTCGACGTCACGGTGGTCTGCACCGAGCAGAAGATCCCGGCGAAGATTCACTGCTACACCTCGAAGGACGGACAGATCACCGGTTACGGCCTGTTCACCACCGACAGCTCCGACGCGGAGGTCTATATCTACGATTACGCGTTCTTCAAGCTCTCCGCGCTGCCGGACGCTTACGGGGCGGAGGATTCCTATCTTGTGCTGGTGGACACCACAAAAGAAGATTTCTACTCCAACAACAAAGTATATGAGGAAAATTTCCGTTTCAACACCTCCTCGGGCGAGGCGAAGAACATCCTCTCGACGGACAACCGCGCCTTTGACGACGTGGGCGCCTACCGCGGCGACTACACCATGCTGACCGACGACGCGGTGAAGCGCTGCGGAGAGAACTTCCTGTTCTTCTCCTCCCGGCAGTATCATCTTTATTCCAAATCCCACATGGCGGACATCTATATGGCGGGCGGCTCCGGGAACAACCGCGACAACAACCGCTATATTGAGGACGTGGTCGACCTCTGGTTCGCCTTTGACGCGGAGGGCCGCGTGCTGGCGCTGCAGAGAAAGGGCGACGGCTTTGACCTGATCGCCTACGACGGAAAGGAAGCGACCGTCGTCAGAAGCTTTTCCGACAGCTACGACAATTATATCCGCAGCGGCGATTATATCATCAGCAAGGAGACCTTCACCGTCTACGGCCTGACCGACGGCAGCGAAAAGGTCCTTTCCGTGGAGAACGCAAACCGCTTTGTGGCGGACCTGTTCGTCACCGACGGAGAACACGTGTTCCTGCGCGGCGTATCCGAAGGAAAAGCGGCGTTCGCCCTCGGCACCGTCACGGACGGCGCGGCCTGCTATTACAACAACAAATTCGCCGGCATCTTCTCCCCCATGATCCTTTCGGACGGAGCGGCGATGATGTCCGTTTCCGCCGACGCGGAAGGCAGCGCCTACTCGATCATGCTGCTGAAGAAATAAACCCAGCGGGACGGACCCGCCGCGCGACCATACCATTATATATAAGGGGAATCGCTATGGCACTGAAAGACATCGACAACAAAGCAAACGAAAAAGGCAAGGGAATCGCCGGTCTGTGGACCTTCGTCAAATTCATCTTTGTCAGCCTGATCGCCATGATCGTGCAGTTCGCGCTTTTGAACCTGCTGCCGCTGCTGCCGTTCATCAAGGACCTGTATGCCCAGAACAAGGACTTTCAGTGGTGGGTCTTTGTCAGCGCGGCGGAGATCGGCGGCGTAGGCTATTTCATCGTCAACAATACCGCGAACATCATCGCGCAGATCGTCTCCTTCTTCGTCAACCGGGACAAGACCTTCAATTCCAGCGCAAACATCGCCGTGACGTTGCCGATCTACATTGTGTTCACCCTGGCGCTGATCGCCTTTTCCGCATGGCTGAACCCCACCCTCAAGGACGTATTTATGAATCTTAAATGGGGCGACGGCCTTGCCGCCAACGCGGCGACCATGATCTGCTCGGCGGTGCAGTTCTTCCTGTACTTCCCGGTGGATAAGCTTCTTT
>CACYHJ010000128.1 GCA_902774165.1 Oscillospiraceae bacterium | reverse complement strand
AACCCGACCAGCTCGATCTCCATACGGCGCTGCATGAAAATGCCGAAGATCGTGTAATACCCCCACTGCACCGCGATGTACGCCAGCAGCAGAAGCACCGTCTGCGCCAGATACTCCTCCTCCAGCGAGGAAAGCAGCGAGGCAAACATCGTCCCTTCAATTACCGTCAGGGCGATCATCAGAATAAACCATTTGCCGATCCGCTCGCGGATCTTGCCTCTTCTGACGACAAGATCCGGCGGGATCACCGTTCTTTTTTTCGCGCGGCTCTCCGCCGCTGTTGCTTCAGCCAATGCAGATTCCCCTTTCCCGGAACGCCGTTCCGGACCCCTCAGACTGTCTGCGTATCAGGTTGCGGAAGTTATTCTTCCATATATTTTTCGATGAATTTGAATACCACGCCGCCGACGTCGATCTTGTCGCCGTCATACAGATATGTGACGCCCTTTTCCGCCGACCCGTTGACCAGCGTGCCGCTCTTGCTGCCCAGGTCCGCGACGGTCCATCTGCCGTCGCGCCGGGCGATTTTCGCGTGCTGCCGGGAGACGGTCATGATGGGCAGCTGAATGCTGCAGCCCGCGGCCCTGCCGACGGTGTACTCGTTTGCGAACAGCAGGATCAGCGAACGGTCGGAGGTATTGCGCAGCGCGGAGATATATTTCCCTGATCCGGTTCTTGTTGCCGCCGTTCTGCGCTTTGCCGCGCCGCCGGCGGGCGATGCCTTCTCCCCGGTCTGCGGTTTCGGTTTCGCCGCGGGCGGTTTCTTCGTGGCGTCGGCGGGCGTTTTTTTCTGCGTTGACGCCGGCGCCGGTTTTTTCTTCGGCGCGGGCTGCGCCGGCTCCTGCGCCGCGCCGTCCGCGCGGAACAGCGGCGAGACAAAGCTCAGCGAAACCGTGCCCATGGAGATCTCGTCCCCGTCGTAGATGAACGCGGATTTTTCAATTTTCTGTCCGTTGACGAATACGCCGGATTTTGAGTTGGTGTCGAAGATCATCCAGCCCTTGCCCCGGCGGGCGACCACGGCGTGGAATCTTGAAACCGTCGGATTGCTCAGAATAATGTCGCAGGTCTTCGCCCTGCCGATGGAGACCTCCCACGAGGAGATTTCCACGGTTTTTCCGTTGAGGTTATTGATAAAGCTGGCGATCACGTTCCTGCCGTAATAACGCCGGAACAAAAGCAGCAGCGCGACCAGCAGGAATACAAAGATTGCCGCGGCGAGCCCGATCCTGAAATAAAGCCCCGCGTAAGAGCCGAAACTGACAGGTTCCGTGACGTCCCTCTCCTTTTTTTGAATATTATGGTATTATATATCTTATATTTTTCCGGCGGAAAAGTCAAGAGAAGGGCAATATTTTAAATGATAAGTAGTTGACTAATCTAATAAAAAATAGTAGAATAAAATAATAAAAAGTAAATTGGCGGAAAAGGGGTATCTTCTCATGATTCATACAACGGCTTCGGTTTTCGGCGCGCTTGCCGACGGCAGAACGGTAACGAAATATACCATGACGAACGAACGCGGCATGTCGGTGAGTGTGATCGACTATGGCGCGCACCTGCAGAGCATCCTCGCGCCGGACGCGAACGGAGCGCTGCGGGAGGTGACCGTCGGCTTTGACGACGTGGACGGCTTTGTCAACCGCACGGATTATCAGGGCGCGATCGCCGGGCCTTACGCGAACCGCATCGGCGGCGGGAAATTCACCGTGGACGGGACGGAGTATGTGCTTGAACAGAATGAAAAGGGCGTGACGACCCTGCACGGCTGCGGCGAGTACAACCGCACGCTGTGGAACGCCTCGGTCAACGAGGACGGCTCTGTCACCATGCTGCGTCACCTATTCTCTGGACGACGACAACCGGATCACCATTTCCTACGACTGCGTGTCGGACAAAAAGACCTATATCAACCCCACGAACCACACCTATTTCAATCTCGGCGGCTTCGACAGCGGGGATATCCTTTCCCACACGCTGCGCCTGTGCGCCTCGGCGTATACGCCGGTGGACGAATACAGCATCCCGACCGGTGAGATCGCGCCCGTGGCGGGCACGCCCTTTGATTTTACCGACGCGCACGTGATCGGCGAGCGGATCGGCGCCGACTGTGAGCAGCTGAAGCTGACCGGCGGTTACGACCATAATTTCGTCATTGACGGCGCCGACGGGACGCTGCGCCCCGCCGCCGAGGCGGTCTGCCCCGACACCGGGATCGTTCTGGATGTATATACCACCCTGCCGGGCATCCAGTTCTACGCGGGCAATTTCCTTTCGGGCCTTGCGGGCAGAGAGGGAAAGCCGATGAATTACCGCTCCGGGTTCTGTCTTGAGACCCAGTATTTCCCGGACACGCCCAACCGGCCGGAATTCCCGTCCTGCCTGTTTGACGCTGGCGAGCACGCGAAATCCCGGACGGTATACGCGTTTTCCGTGAAAACGGAATGATCCGACGTGCGCAAGCCTGTCTGTATGCGGACGGGATCAGACGTTCAACAACGGGATGAATGATACAGAGGGAAGATTTTTATGAGGAAAAAGGCATTGATTGCGCTGATCGCGGCAGCGGTGATCCTGCTGCTGCCGTTGACCGCGGCGGCTGCGCCGATCATCACGACGGAGACGCAGTTCACTTATTCCACGTCGAATCCCGCATGGCTCAAGGATCTGATTGTGAAGGAAAACATGGTATCGCCCACCGAGCTGGCAAATTCCGTGACGCTGGAAGCCCTGCCGGATTATCCGTATTCAAAAACGCCGGAAGGGTTCCGCTCGGATGTGGAATACTATACCCAGTTGTATTCGCTGAACGAGAATTCGCAGCGCGCCGCTTATATCTACGTGCTGCAGTACGTCAACAGCTTCGCGAATGAGGCGACGCGGAACGTATCCGACGAGTATATCAAAAACACCCTGACCGCCATGGGCATTGTCTATCCCCCCGGCGGCATGGGCGACTATGAAAACCTGATTTTCGCCCGCACGCTGTACACGCTTCTGTGTTCCGGCGCTGTGACGCTGAATGTGACGGAAGGCATGACCGTGCAGCAGGCGCTGGTGGCGTGTATGACCCAGACCTTCCATATCGACGAGCAGATGCTGGCCGCCTGGTCGGTGGGTTCTGTCGATACGTTGGATGATTATGTGCTGGCCGCCTGTAAGATCGCGCTGAATTCGGACGGTTACAACGTGCGCGCGGATACTGCGCCGGAAGAGGTTTACCGGCTCACGGCGGTCATGATGATCCGCAGACTGGGGATCTCGATTGACGAGGACACGGCGGATTTTGAGGAGCTGAAGCTGAAATATCTTGCGGCGCTGCTCAGCACGCATTACGACGTGTCGATCCCTCCGTCGGAGCTGAAGACCGCGATGGAGACCACCGGCATCCCGTTCTATCTCCTGCAGCTGATCGGCAAAGAGAACGGCGTCACGGTCCGCAGCGACCTGGGATATTCCGAGGCGTTCAACCTTGTGGCGTCGAATTCCGATTATTTCAGCCTGGAGCCCGGCGAGTTCTACGCCGATATCTATAATTACGCCGTGCATCTTCAGCACAAGCGCAGCCGGATCTGGGTCAGCCCTCAGGCCTACCGCACGACCACCGCGACAGAGATCGTGACGATCACGGTGGACGGCGCCTCCTGCGCCTCCGGCGCTTATGCGGAGGTCGCGCTGGATAAAAATCAGGAGACGCAGGACGTTCTGATCCGTGTCCGCTTTGTCAGCGCGTCGCAGGACGTCTCTCAGACCTACCGGATTACGGTCTATCAGGGCCGCTATGAGGCCTCCGGCGGCGACAACCTCTTTGTCACCACCGACCCGAACGGCAATTCCCCGACGCCTACCGCCGCTCCCGCCGATCCGGAAATCGCGGCCAAGGCGATGCTCGGCTCGTTGACGGGTACGCTTGCGGAATCCGCCGCAAACGCAAACGTGCCGGAACGGATCACGAATATCCTCACGCTGATGAGCCCGTCGACGCAGGATACCGCCGTCGCGGCGCAGCCCGCCGGGGAACCCGGGCAGGCTGCGCAGACGCCGGCCTCCTCTCCCGCGGCAGGCGCGCCGGATTATCTGTCTTCCCTGATGGGCAATTCCGTCCCTTCACCTTCGGCGGCCGGGACGGGCGTCGGAACGCCGGCGAACAGCACAACCGTTCCCGCCGGCTCCGTCGAGCCTTCGTCCGCGGTGCAGAATCCGCTGTTTGCCTCCGGCACGCCCATGACCCTTGCCGAGGCGGGCGCCCCGCCGGAAGGGTATGAGTACGTGGTGAACGAGGAAGGGTATATCACCGGCGTGGAGCTGAAGAAATCCTATGCGCCGCCGGCGGAAAATCCGACCTATGCGCAGTCTGCGCCTTCGACGACGTCGTCCCGCTCCGCCATCCGCAATCTCATCCCCGTGATCGCGATCGGCGCCTGCGCGGCGGTCTGCGCGGCGGTAATGCTCATTTCCCGGCGGAGAAAACACAGTTCATAATTTTTTGAAAAATATATTACGAAAGAAAGAGATGGTACCAATGGCAAACGAAAAAATAATGATCGTTGACGATGATTCCAACATCTGCGAGCTTCTGCGCATGTATCTGGAAAAAGACGGCTTTTCAACCGTGATCGCCAACGACGGCCTGCAGGCGGTCAACATGTTCGCGAAGGAATCGCCGAATCTGATGCTGCTGGACATCATGCTGCCCGGCCTTGACGGCTGGCAGGTCTGCAGAAAGATCCGCGCGTCCTCCTCCTGCCCGATCATCATGATCACCGCCAAGGGCGAGACCTTCGACAAGGTGCTCGGTCTTGAGCTCGGCGCGGACGATTACATCGTCAAGCCCTTCGACACCAAGGAAGTCATCGCGCGCGTCAAGGCGGTGCTGCGCCGTGCCTCGACCCAGATCAACTCCACCCAGAAGGAAGTCCATTACGATAAGCTTTCCATCAACCTGACCAATTATGAGCTGAAGGTCAACGGCAAGCTGGTCAACACCCCGCCCAAAGAGCTGGAGCTGATTTATCACCTTGCCAGCAACCCGAACCGCGTCTTTACCCGCGATCAGCTGCTGGACGAGGTCTGGGGCTTTGATTACTACGGCGATTCCCGCACCGTCGACGTGCACGTGAAGCGCCTGCGCGAAAAGCTGGAAGGCGTTTCCGACAAATGGGAGCTGAAGACCGTCTGGAGTGTCGGTTATAAATTCGAGACAAAAGAATGATGTCCCTGAAAAATAAGGAAAAGAAAGAAGGCAGACCCGCCCCGGCAGCCGACCGTCCGCGGGTCAATCTTCTGCACAGCAAGCTGTTCCGGAAGTATTTTGTGCTTCTGGCGCTGATGATACTGGTCACCACCTCATTATCGGGAATACTGATGATGGGGCTTGTTTCCGATTCTTTCCGGAAAAAAGAGCTTGAGGATATGCATCACACGACGCAGCAGATCGCCGTCACGACCCGGGACCTGCTGACCGACAGCGACAGCGTGACGGATTATCAGAACGCCATCGAGCTGGTCGGCTTCACGCTGAAAAACTTTTCCGATTATTCCGGCGCGGACGTGTTCATCGCGAATCCGGACGGAACGATCGTCATCTGCAAAGAGCTGCTGTCAAAGGATCAGAAATACGTCAAGGACGGCGTGTGTTCTTTGCACAGCCGGGAAAAGGTGTCGGAGGAGAATATCGCCATGATCCTTTCCGGTGAACGGGAAAGCTGGCTGGGCGATCTTTCCGGCTCCGGCGTTCACAGCGATCTGCTGGCGGAAAAGTATATCGCCGCCTCCCCGGTGCGTCTGCCTGCCGCGGACGGGTCTGAATACGTGATGGGCATTGTGTTCATGTCCCGCGACAACGAGGAGGATGTCCGCGCCTCGGTCTCCACGCTGCGCATGCAGTTCCTGCTCTCCGGTGCCCTTGCCGCGCCGATCGCGTTTATAATTATATACCTTATAATATATCGCTTCGCGCATCCTTTTGAGGAGATGATCTACGCAACGCGGCTGTATTCCCGCGGGGATTTCTCCTACCGGATCAAGGAACCGAAGAAAAAGGACGAGGTCTCCGAGCTGATCAGCGCCTTTAATTCCATGGCGAACGATCTGTCGGCGTTCGAGAATTCCAGAAGGAACTTCGTCGCCAACGTGTCCCATGAGCTGAAAACGCCCATGACCACCATCGGCGGCTTTATCGACGGCATCCTTGACGGCACGATCTCACCCTCCGAGCATAAAAAATATCTGCGCGTGGTATCCGATGAGGTCAAGCGCCTGGCGCGGCTGATCTCGTCCATGCTGAATATTTCCAAGATCGAGGCGGGCGAGCTGGCGCCGGCATTCACAAAGTTCGATTTGTCTGAAATGCTGGTGCGCACGTTCCTGAGCTTTGAGCAGATCATTTCCAAGAACGGGATCGATATCGTCGGTCTTGACGAAATGGAAAGAACCGAGGTTTCCGCTGATCCGGATATGATCAATCAGGTGGTCTATAATATTATCGACAATGCGATCAAGTTCACGCCGCGCGGGCAGAAGATCGAGGTCCGGCTGTTCCGCGAGGGCGGCAAGGCCGTGGTCAAGATCCGCAATTACGGCGTGGGCATCGCGAATGAAGAGCTGAAAATGGTCTTTGACCGGTTCTATAAGGTGGACAAATCGAGAAGCCTCAACACCAAGAGCGTGGGCCTCGGCCTGTACATCTGCAAGAGCATTGTCGAACTCCATAACGGCAGGATCTACGCCTCCAGCAACGGCGACGAGTACGCCGAGTTCACGGTGGAGCTGCCGGTGGAACAATAATACGGGAAGGGATGAAAAGGAAGAATGTTTACCTTCGAAAATGACGAAAACACTGAGAGAACGGAAGGGCAGCAGCCCGAAAACGCCGCCCCCGCCGGGGACGGCGCCGATGCTGCGGCGCAGCCCGATGAAAACGGCTGCACCTACCACACCGGCAGAATCCCGGAAGATCCGGATCAGCCGCGGGCGGCGCAGCCCGATGACAGCCGCGGCGGCGCGCCCGGACCGCAGACCGGTCCGAACGGGGCTCCGTACGGGCAGAATCGGTATCCGTACGGGCAGAATCGGTACCCTTACGGCAATCAGGGCTATCCCTACGGCCGCCAGCAGCCCGTCGGCGCTTATCCTCCGGGCGGCGCCGGCAGCGGGGGCAGGCGCAGCGTCGGCAGCATCGTGCTGGTGGCGGTCGCGGCGGTGCTCGCAGGCCTTGCGATTTCCGGGATCCTGTTCTCCCGGTTCAGCGCGAATCTGAATTCCCGCCGCACGGAGTCCTCCGAACGTCCCGCATCCACCACGACCAGCGGGCAGGGCTCCGAGGACGGACCTTCCATCGTGCTGGCGGACGCGCCGGCGGAACCCGGCGTGACGGCGGCAGCGGCCCCCTCCGCGGAAGGGTATTCCGCCGCCCGCGTTTATGAGATCATCAACGAGAGCTCCGTCGGGATCCTGATTTATTCCAACGACAGCGCCGAGCTGGTCTCCGAGGGCAGCGGCGTGATCATCGGGGAGAACGAACCCGGCACCCGCACCTATATCATTACCTGCGCCCACGTGATCAACTCCATGGGCACCTCCGCCAAGGTCATGACCAGCGACGGCTCCACCTATGACGCGCAGATCGTCGGGTATGACAAGCGCACGGATCTGGGCGTTGTGATGATCAAGAAAACGGGGCTGAAAAGCGCCGAATTCGCGAAGGCGGACAGCGTGCGCGTCGGCGATACGGTCTATGCCATCGGCAACCCCGGCGGCAGCGAGTTCGCAGGGTCCTTCACCAACGGTATGGTCTCCGCGATCTCCCGTCCCGTGTCCTCCTCCACCAGCTACACCACGAAGTGCATCCAGCATACCGCCGCCATCAACCCCGGCAATTCCGGCGGCGCGCTGGTCAACGCCTTCGGGCAGGTCATCGGCATCAATTCCAAAAAGATCGTCAGCACCGACTATGAGGGCATGGGCTTCGCCGTGCCCAGCGACGTGGTGCAGGAGATCGCCAACGACCTGATCCTCAACGGCTATATCCCCAACCGGGCGAAACTGGGCATCACCTACCTGCCCGCCTCGTCCTATGAGAATTATATGATGGTCGTCCAGCTCAAGGAATATCCCAAGGGCTCCATTGTCATCGAGGGCATCTCCTCCGACAGCAACCTGAAGAAGGAGGACGTGGAAAAGGGCGATCTGATCATCGCCGTCAACGGCAAGCCCCTGACCGACAGCGACGTCCTGCCGAATATCATGGAGAAAGCCAAGCCCGGCGACAAGCTGACCCTCTCCATCGTCCGGGTCAGCAGCAACTATACCGTGAAAGAGTTCGACGTCACCGTCGAGCTGATCGAGGATCGCGGCACGGTCCTTGAGGACGAGGAAACCGAGCCGGAAACCGACGAACACGACGGCGATTTCTATGTGAAACCGTGACGATTTTTTGGGAAAACCGGAACGAGTTCTATGGGGAACCGTAACGAGTTCTATGTGAGACTGGTAACGATTCCTATGTGGAACCTGTAATGATTTCTTTGTGAAACCGTTACCGGGACCGCCGCAAACTTTATTTCATCTTTCATTCGTAATGATAACACGCCGCCGCGGGATGAAAATCCCGCGGCGGTTTTATCATGTTCGTTTTATCGTAAAACCGGATGTTCGCTCCGCACGTCAGGCGAAATATTGCTCGCGAACGCAGAGAGCGAATATCGCCGAAATACGGAACGCGGATACTTGACGGAATCGCATTCTTTTTGTTGCGGCGTATATTTCACCGACGTAGGGAACGACGCCTCGGCGTTCCGCAAACGAGGTGCGGCAAGCCGCAGAGATTCCTACCGGGAATCCGCACCCTCGACCCTCCGCATGAAGATTCCAAAATGCCTCATTCTGCACCTTTACGCACATACATTCTTCGATTTTATTCATCTGATAAATGATACTCCGTGGGTATGCGTCTTTGCATTCCTCGCCCACCCGTAAAGGGTAGGACTCGGAACGCAAGCGGAATTGACGCGTAAATAAAACAGTCCGATGGACTGTTTTTAGCGGCAACCGACGAAGCTGTGCTTCGCGGGTCAAGGTTCGGACCTTGCAGATTTGTTGTTTGTTTCGTTACATTTTGTCGTCGTTCCCTACAATCGTTACGGTTTTTTGCTGTCGACAGCGGGAAGATCCGGCGTATCTCTTTCATATTCTCCGATCGGACAAACAAAAAATCCCGCGGCCGTCGCGGGACGGAATTCAGAATTTGCTGCGGAT
>CACYHJ010000127.1 GCA_902774165.1 Oscillospiraceae bacterium | reverse complement strand
TTCCAGGCCAAGCATGGTCAGGTCGTCGAACTGCTCCGCGTCCTTCACGAAGGCGTCCACGGCGCGGCGCACATTTTTCAGCAGCTCCTCCGGAGAGGCAGTCGTATTCTCATTGAGCGCCGCCAGCATCCGCTCGGTGCCGAAGAGCTCGTTTTCGGCGTTTGTCGCCTCCGGTACGCCGTCGGTATAGAGGAAGAGCTTGGAGCCGGGCGTAAGCGTCAGCTCGTACTCCTTGTATTTTACCCCGTCCATGCCGCCGAGCACAAAGCCGTGCTTATCCTTTACGAACTCGAATCTGCCGTCCCCCTGCATCAGAACGGGGTATTCGTGCCCGGCGTTTGCGGCGGTGAGCCTGCCGGTGGAGGTATCAAGAATGCCCAGCCACACCGTGACGAACATCTCCTCCCGGTTGTTCTGACAGATCATTTCATTGGTTTTCGTCAGGATCTCTGCAGGGCTCAGGCCCATCTTCGCGTTGTTGGCAAGCATGATCCGGGACGCCATCATAAACAGCGCGGCGGGCACGCCCTTGCCGGAAACGTCCGCGATCAGCATACACAGCCGGTCGTCGTCAATGAGGAAGAAATCGTAGAAGTCGCCGCCGACCTCCCGCGCCGGATCCATGGAGGCGTAAATATCAAAGTCCCGTCTCTCCGGGAACGCCGGGTAGGTATTCGGCAGCATATCCGCCTGGATCCGCGTCGCCAGAGAAAGCTCCGCGCCGATGCGTTCTTTTTCGGCGGTGACGGTCTTCAGATTCTCCGTGTAGAGCTTCAGGTCGTCCTGCATCTTGTTGAAGCCCCTCGCGAGGTCGCCGATCTCGTCGCGGGTGTCGATATCCGATTTTTTGTCAAAATCGCCCTCGCCGGTGTTCTTTACCGTATCCGTCAGCCGGATAATCGGCTTTGAGATCGTGCGCGAAATCAGATGGATGATAACGGCGGCAACGAGCGTGATCGCAACCAGACCGACGAACGCTTTGATGATCTGCGCTTTGAATTCGTCGGTCAGCTGCGTACTCGCCTCCTTGAACAGATCATCGGACTTGTCTTTGACGGCGAGGATGGGCTCAAGAACCTCGTCCGCCTTGATCGCGGTACAGAGAAGCCAGCCGGTGGAGTCGATCTTACGGGCGGTCATGTAGATCTCTTCGCCGTCCATCTCGGCGAGAAACGCGTCTCCGTCGCCCCTGGCGCAGTCATCAATCTTTTTGCTCACGTTTTTCGCGTCCTCAAAGTGATCGGAAAAGGAGTTGTGCAGAACTTTTCCCTCGGCGTCATTCATCAGCGCGTCGTACGCCAGCAGATTCTTTGTCCGGCCGAGAATGAAGGTCTTTCCCGTTTCTCCGAGTCCGCTGCCGATCACGTTCGACATCATCTGCTCGAACTTGACGTCGGCGGCAACCACGGCGACAACCGTTCCTTCGGAGTCTTTGACCGCCAAGGAGGCCGTGATGCACGGTCTGCCGTAGGAATCGATCTCCGTCTCCTTCCACACGATCTTATTCGGGAAGGCGACGGAGTTTTTATACCATTGCCGCTGCGTCACCACATAGTTTTCGCGGTAAATGTTGTTGGCCGTGTATTGATAAAAGATCCCGCTGGCGGTGCCGACGTAAAGATTATCGAGGAATTTGCTGTTGTATTGCATGATCGGCGCGAAGATCTCCTCGATATTCGACAGGAGCCTCAGTTCTTCGTTAAGCGCGGCGGTCTCCCGGACCCCTGCGCTGAACATGTATCGCGCGGAAAGCGTCTCGGGCGCCCGGGACAAATGAACGGGAGCATACGCGGAGGTCCGGTGATCCGCGGGCGAAGCGTAAAGCCGTTCGGCGTATTCCGCCGACTGCTCGACCGCGTCCGTCACGATACGAAGACGGGATTCCGTTACCTGGACCTGCATATCCGCCAGCACGCCGAGCGAGTTGGAATCCTGCGCGTACAGACCGTCCTCTATGGTCTGAGCCGCGTCCGTTTTGATATTCTCATACTGCGTCTGGATGCTGCCGCGCAGACCGCCGATGACCACGTAAAGCCCGACGCAGACGAGCAGCACTGTGCCGAGCGTGAGCGCCAGCATGGATAGAATCAATTTTTTTCCGATCTTCAAACCGTTCCGCCTCCCATTTGTTTTTGCCGCAATTCTTTATGCTCTTTTCGTCGACGAACGCAACGACGCCGTCCTCCCCCGTTATGCGCAGCCCGGCGGAGCCCGTACCGTCAAGTTTATTGATTTATTATAACATTGATTCTTCCCATTCGTCAATTGCCGGACCGGTGAAATTTACGAAATATTTACAGCCCGGGGTTTCAGGATGGCATTTCGGCGCGCGGTAAAAGGACGCAGACGGCGCCGGCCATCCATACGGCGGGCATTCGGGCATCTCTCGTGCGCACAGGGCGCAAACACGACTCTGTTACGGAAATCCGGCGGAACGGGGATCCGTTTTCCCGGTTGACCGGCGTGCCGTCTGCCGGATTTACGGCGTCGAAGCAGACGTCCGGGCCGCCTCCCCCGGGAACGGCAGAAAGCCGCGCAAGAGCATAACGGAAAAATTCAAAAAAGTCTTTTCTTTTTGCGTGTTATATGCTAAGATAAAAGCGGATCTTATGATACCATTCATACGATATTCAACATGACAAAGGAGTTTTTTTATGAAAATTACAGGCAAAAAAATCCTTGCGCTGCTTCTCAGCGCGCTGATGATCCTCTCTGTTCCCGTCGTCGCTTCCGCAGAGGGCGAGAACTGGGTGCAGATCAAAAAGAGCGGCGACGCCCTTGAAAAGGGAGACTATTACGTCGACGTCGCATCCGTAAAAGACTATTACATCGAAAGGTACGTATACCAGAATATCTGCATATATGCAACTCCCGTGGACGCGAAATGGGGATCCAGATTCAACAACAACAATATCGCAGGCGTTGAAAAGCTCACCATCCTCTTCCCCGAGCTCTGGCAGGCAGCCGTTCAGGAGAGCCATGCAGCCCATCCCCAGTGGGGCATCGACGATTTCTATACCATTCAGGACGCATGGGACATCATGGCCAATAAGGTCTTTGATCAGCATCCCGAGCTCGGATTGGCAGACTGGGAGTCTCTCGGCTCCTACGGATTCGACTACCTTTCCGAAAAGTATTCCGAGACAGTCAATCAGCTGAAGATCGACGCCGCGGCTGAATTCGCCGAGTATGAGAACGCGACTTATTATATAGACAGCGCGTTCGCCTCCTGGAAGTGGCTCAAGGCCGAGCTTGACGGCGAGGAGCTCTACGGCCTTCCCGAAGAGATCAAGGAAACCTTCAACATATACGGCGTCGAGTGGCAGCCCGTCGCGAAGGACGAGGCTTCCGTCGGCAGCGAGGGAGGCTATTACCTCAACGGCAACAGCATAGAACCGCCCATTAACCGGGATTATATCGAGAACATCCGGGCGCGCGGCGAGTTCGTTTATGAGAGGTATGTTGATGAGCTTCCGACCGAGTTTTACATTACGGAAGATGACGTCCGCCAGGTTTCCACTCCGGAGGAGCTCAGAACCGCCGTTGACGATATGGTCAACTTCGAGATCAACAATTACATTGACATGATGAACAGGAAGTATGTGAATTACTTTGAAGGGGTCACGGTTTACGTCAATCCCGATGAGGATGCTCTTTTCAAGCTGAAGCTTGTTGAGCCGATCGAATACTACGGCAGGACGGAGTATCATACCATGTATTTTCCGCTTGCCGAACACACCTATATGGACCCCGGAGTGAGCATAGATCAGATTCTCGCCTGCATCAGCAAGCAGGAGCCCGCGCCCGAGGAGCCCACGCCCGACGAGCCCACGCCCGACGAGCCCGCGGAGCCGACCGCCGAACCGGCCGGCATGATTCACGGAGAACACTGCTTCTGCTATGACTTTGCCGGAAACGGGCTGTTTACGAACATCGTCCGCTTCCTCTGCGCGTTCTACAACTTCTTCCTGAGCCTGCGCGGCGCCGTCGCCTGACGGGTGAAAGCCGACGACGCGGCCCCCGGACCGATGCCCGTCGGTCCGAAGCATAAGAAATACCGAATCGTATATTAAACAACGATCACAAACCCGGCAGGATTCCGGCGCGCACAGCGTCGCAGGAATCCTGCCGGGCTTTTATATCAACACGCAAGTGCCGTAACGACAACTGCCGCATCCCTCAAATTCAACGGGTCGGCAGGCGTCAAAGCCCTCGTCGGGCGCGGCGCTTTGTCCTCATCCGTCCGGATACGGTCTCATCTCAGATTATACGGCGGCAAGGATCCTTTTTCATCTGTTTTTCCGGAAAGCAAAAACCGTCCGTATTGCCGCAAGCGGCGCGAAAGCCTTTCTGTTCATATTCCATAAAAATATAGTCACTTCTGATGATTTATTATACAATCTTATATTCTATAATATTATGTGTATGAATTCGGCGCAGTGATTATCGCGTTCGGCTTCGGGAGGTTATTCTGAATGAAAAAAGTAAAAAAGATTTTATCGTTTCTGTTGGCGTTTGCGTTGCTTCTGGGCGCCGTGCCGGTGACTTCGCCGTTGATCTCGCACGCGGCACAAAGCGGCTATTGCGGCTCGGCTCCGGGCGGAACGAACCTTCGTTACACGCTCGACGACGAGGGCGTCCTGACGATCGGCGTCGCGTCCGATCACGTCACTTCCGGCGCGATGAAGAATTGGCAAAGCAACAATTCTCTGTTTGGCAATATGCAGGGAATTCTGACGGTCGTGATCGAGGAGGGCGTAACAAGCATCGGCGCGTACGCCTTCTATCTCAACGCAACATTGACTGAGATCCATATTCCGGCGAGTCTGACGAGCGTGGGCACAAGCGCGTTTTCCGGCTGTCCCGCGCTTCGCGCCGTATACTGCGCCGGCGATGCGGCGGACCTGAGCAAAATCAATATCGGCAGCTCAAACGAGATGCTGGAAAATGCGAAGCATTATTTCACCTCCGGAGAATGCGGCGATACTCTGACCTGGTCGCTGGACGACGCGGGCGTTCTGACCGTCGCCGGCCCGGGCGCGATGCCGGATTGGGAAACAAACGCCGAAACGGGGATATCCTCTTCTCCCTTTGCGGGAGACATGCGCATCACGCAGGTCGTGATCGGCGACGGCGTGACCTCGATCGGCGCGGACGCGTTTCACGGGTGCACGGAAATTACCGACGTCACACTCCCCGCTTCTCTGGATGGCATCGGCGTCTGCGCGTTTCGGGACTGCGCCGCTCTGACGGAGATCACGGTCCCGGACAATACTGCAAGTCTCGGGGATAACGTATTCAACGGCTGCGCTGCGCTGACCGCAGTCACGCTCCCGGCGTCGCTTGAGCGCGTCGGCGACAGTGCGTTTTCCGGCTGCACGGCGCTGCGCGAGGTGTATTACGGCGGTACCGAGTCGAACTGGCAGGACGATCTCTTGATCGGAGAGCATAACGAAAATCTGACGGGTGCGCTTCTGCGCTTTTCCGGCGGAAAATTGGGTGATGACCTCACATGGACGCTGTACGGCGGCACGCTGACCGTCAGCGGCACAGGCGCGATGCCGGACTGGGAGTATCAGGACGATTATCCTTACTGCTCGTCCCCCTTTGCCTCGGATCGCAGGATCGAACAGGTCGTGATCGATGACGGCGTGACAAGCGTCGGCGCGAACGCGTTTTTCGGCTGCGCTTCGCTGACCGGCGTACTGCTCGCGGATACGGTCGACAGCATCGGCGATTACGCATTTATCGACTGCGGCGCGTTGTCTGTTATCCGGATGCCGTGCGAAATGTCAGCGATCGGCAAATACGCGTTTGCCAAATGCTGGTCGTTATCAAGCATAACGATTCCGGGCGGCGTGACCGGGATCGGTTCCCATGTGTTTTTCCTGTGCGACTCGCTTGCCGAGATCACGATCCCGGAAACCGTGTCGACCGTCGGGGATTCTGCGTTTGAATCCTGCAACGCGCTTCGCGACGTGTTTTACGGCGGCTCGGAATCGGATTGGACGGAGCTTATCTCCGGTATCGGCAGCAGAAACGACCGTCTCGCCGGCGCGACGGTCCATTGTACCGGCGGCAGCATCGGCGATCTGATCTATACGCTGGATGCGGACGGCACGCTCACGATCGTCGGATCCGGTCCGATGCCGAATTGGGAATGGAACACTTCTGCGAACAGATCCACTTCTCCTTTCGCAAGGGATCTGCGCATCAAAAAGCTCGTGATCGGAGACGGTGTGACCTCGATCGGCGAAGAAGCGTTCGACGGCTGCACCGCGCTGCAGGCCGCCAGACTTCCCGCAAGCTTAACGGCAATCGGCAAAAGTGCATTTGAGAGCTGCAGCGCGCTGGCGGAAGTATACTACGCCGGCTCTGAGGATGACTGGTCTGTTCTGGAACTCAATACCGGCAGCGAGAACGAAAACCTGACCGCTGCACGCAGATATTACGGCAGAGGCGTCTGCGGCGACAATCTGTTCTATTCGCTTTCCGACGACGGCGTTCTGACGGTCACCGGTTCGGGTCCGATGACGGATTGGTCGGGGATGACCCAATATCCTTACAGCACATCGCCGTTTGCATGGAACGACAAGATCAAAAAAATCGTGATCGTAGACGGCGTTGAATCCGTCGGCGCATACGCATTCACCCAATGCCCTGCGCTGACTTCCGTCACTATGCCGGACGGTCTCACAAACGTCGGCGAGTTCGCGTTCTCTGCCTGTGACGCGATGACCGACGTGTATTACGCCGGCACGCCGACCGCGTGGGGATTGATCGGGATCGGCGACGATAACGAAGACCTGACAGACGCGGCGCGGCATTACGGCGGCAAATGCGGCGACAACGTTTTCTGGACGCTTGACGAAGAAGGAACCCTCACGATCACCGGAGAAGGTCCGATGTACGACCGGACCTGGTATGTCAACGGCGACAACGTTGAGTCCACGTCCCCGTTTTCCGATAATTCCGATATCAAAAACGTCGTGATCGGAAACGGCGTGACGAGCATCGGCGACTACGCGTTTTTCGAATGCGAGGCGCTGACCGCGATTTCGATCCCCGACGGCGTGACGGGCGTCGGGGAGGGGGCGTTCTACGGCTGTGCCGCTCTTGGGGAGATCGACCTGCCTGCAAGCGTGACCGCACTCGGGGAAACTGTATTTGCCGAGTGTTCTGCGTTGAAGAAGATCACACTCCCGGACGGGCTGAAATCCATCGGGGATTGTGCCTTCCAGGGCTGCGGCGGCCTCACGGGGAAACTCTCCCTGCCGGAAGGGCTGGAATCCGTCGGCAGCTTCGCTTTTGAGTATACGGGCTTCAGCGGCGCGCTGACGCTGCCGGAAAGCCTCGTCAGCGTAGGAGAATACGCGTTTTCAAACTGCGGCGGATTCACCGGCGGGCTGACGCTTCCGGAAGGGCTGTCCGCCGTCCCCGCGGGCGCCTTCCAGGGCCTCTCCGGCATG
>CACYHJ010000126.1 GCA_902774165.1 Oscillospiraceae bacterium | reverse complement strand
GCCTTATCAGATCGCCGAGGCCGTCGGCTGCACCGCGCCGATGGATATGACCGACCAGAACGCCACCTACTGGCCCTTCACCTATCCCGGCATGACCACCGCGGTAACGCTCGACCTGCTGGGCGTTGACGACGGCTTTAAGGATGAAAAGCTGAACTATGCCTATTACAAAGATATGCTGGAGTATTTCGGCTATGAGGGTTCCTTCGACGGCGTGCGTGAGGGCGACAATCTCGCCGACGTCGCGGCTTCCAGAGGCGGGACCGGCAAGTGCGGCAATATCATTGACCTGATCGAAAAAGCAGACCTGATCACCGTTCAGCTCGGTATGTGCGACGTGTTCTACCGCGCCTACCGCATCATCTCCAACGGCGGAATGCTGGCGGACGGCCTGAGCTTTGACCTGAGCAGCCCCGAGGCCATCAAGAACCTGCTTGAGACCGCGGTCGGCGAGATGAAATTCGGTTATGATTACTGGAAAAACAACTATCCGAAGCTGATCGAAAAGATTCAGGCGCTCAATCCCGACGCGACGATCGTGATGGTCGGCTCCTTCAATCTGGTCAATCAGCTGACCATTACCGACGATATCCCCGTGCCGATCGGCAACATCATCAGCGGCATCACCGATTCCATGAACATGATGTACCGCCAGTGGAAAGAGAAATACGGCGTCCTGTATGCCGACATCAGCAATACCGAGACTCTTTCCACCGAGAGCGACTGGTCGATTCTGGGCGATTTCAAAGACAACACCTTCACCGGCACCCACCCGAGCCAGAAGGGCTACGACTATATCGTCCGTCAGATCCTCGCGCAGCTTCCTCCGACCGTGAAGTATGAGAACATCGTCGTTGACCTCGGCAGATTTGACAAGATCGACTATGTGATGATTGACGGCAAAAAGATCGAAGGCTTTGAGATGAACGGCTTTGAGATCTCTGTTCCCTGCACCGACAAATACGCGATCAACATGACCGTCGCCGTCAAAACCGAAGACGGCAAGACCGCGATCCAGACGTACTCGATCCATTACAGCGAGGAGGAGGGTTTCACCGCTTCCCGTCTGTACGGCAACAACGACATTCAGGGCACACTGCTCAAGCCCTTCGCGCCGATCATCAATTTCTTCTATGACCTGTTCCAGAAGATCATCAACGCGTTCAAGAGCCTGTTCAGCCGCTGATTTCCTGAAGCACCGTTTGCTGTGATTTGATTTTTATGACGCAGGCGGCAGAATCTTTATTCTGCTGTCTGCGTTTCTCCTTATTTGCGGAGGAATTGCGTTTTTGTGATTTCTGTCGGACGAGGGTCGGATTTGCTGGACATTTGTTGGACAGACAGCATTATAATAAAATAAATATATTTATCATTATAATGGAGTGATTGTGAAGTGAAGAACGTATTGAAAAAAATCGGAAAGGTCTGCGCGTGGTTTTTCGGTATCTTCTTCGGCGTTCTCGCCGTACTTTGTGTGATCACCCTTGCATGGGGAGACGTACAGCGCTGGAGAGGCGCCGTCACCGAATCGCTGCCGCAGACGCCGGAGGATTTTGTGCCGACAGTGCGTCTGATCGCCTTCTGCGACTCCCATAATGAAAATGAAAATGTTGCCGACGCGGTGGACACCGCCTACACGCTGTTTGACAACGATCCCGTTTATGCGGGCGTGGACGGGATTTTCGGCATCGGCGATTTTTCCAGCGTCGGTTTTGAAGGGGATTATCAGGCGTTCTCCGAGGTCTTGTTCTCCCACGTGCGCAAGGAGACGCCCTGCATCAACGTGATCGGCAATCACGAGTTCAAGCAGAGCTATTATAACGATCTGTTCGCGAAGTATTTCCCGAACGAGCCGAACTGCGTAACGGAGATCAACGGCTTTTCCTGCATCGCCTTTTCCGGCGACCGTTCCCTGACGGAATGGACCTTTACGCCATCCAGCCTGAAATGGCTGTCGGACGCGGTGAAAGAGGCGGAGGCCAAAGCCGACGGCAAGCCGGTGTTTGTGTTCCAGCATCCGCATCCCTGGGGCACCGTTTACGGCAGCACCGTCTGGGGAACGCCGCAGCTGAATGTGATTTTTTCGCAATACAGTAATATTGTCGATTTTTCGGGGCATTCCCATTTTCCGATGAACGACCCGCGCAGCATCAACCAGTCGCTTTATACCGCCGTGGGCTGCGGCGCGACCGCCCGGTTTGAGCTGGACAACAATTATATCGTCGGCCAGCATCCCGACGGCTACGACACCGCCGCCGAAATGTGCGTGATCGAGGCGAACAACGACGGCGCGGTGCGCATCCGGGGATACGACCTGAATTCCGACACCTGGTTCTGCGATTATTTCGTGGCAAACGTCAACGACAGAAGCACCTTCGCCTATACCTATAAAAATATGAAGGCGCACGATTCCGCGCCGGTCTTCCGCGACGATGCGAAGGCGACGGCGTACCGGAACGAAAACGGGGAATGGGTGATCTCCTTCGACGAGGCGAAATCAAATTTCATCGTGCACGATTATAAAGTAATTATAAAGGATAAGAACGGGAAAAGGATTTTCAGCAAGAACTTTGTCGACGATTACTTTGTGATCGACGAAGACGATACCGCCGATTTCCGGATCGGGACGGATACGCTCACGTCCGGCGAGTCCTACACCCTGCGGGTGCGGGGTGAGAGCGCGTATCATCTGTATTCCGGCTGGGTCGAGATCCCGTTTCAAGCGCAATAACAGGAGGATTCCATGAAAACAGTTTCATTTCAACAGGCGGAACCGGTCTGGGCTGAGGGCCGGGAAACAGAGATGAATTTATCGCTCGTTTTCCGGGCGGTTGTGCCGAAAACCGACGCGGTCCTTCGTGTTGCGGGCCATTCCGATTATCAGGTTTTCGTCAACGGGGCTTTTCTCGCCCAGGGCCCGGCGCGCGCGGGGCACGGTTTTTTCAGAGTGGATGAGCTCACGCTGACAGCGCTTCTGACAAAACAGGAAAATACGGTCTGCATCCTGTGCGCAGGATATAATACCAACAGCTTTTATCTGACCGATCAGCCTTCGTTTGTCTGCGCCGAGATCGTCAGCGGCGAAAAGGTCCTTTTCGCCACCGGGACGCAGCGTCCCTTTGAATGCGCGGAATATCGGTGCAGAACCCGCAAGGTCCAGCGTTATTCCTTCCAGCGTCCGTTTACCGAGAGCTACGCGTTCGATGGGGCGTATGACAGGATCTTTACCGATCCGTCGTTCTCCGTTCCCGGGATCCCGCTGTCCCGGACGGGGGAGAAGCGTTTCATCGCCCGCGATACGCTGCGCAGCGATTACGAAGCGCGTTCGGCCCAGACGCTGTGCGCATCGGGAAGGATGGCGCCCGCGGAAGAAAAACGATCCTTCTGCGACCGCTCGTATTCCTGCATCGACGAGGTCTGTCTGAAGGGCTTCCCCCCGGAGGAGCTGGAGGTGGACGCGGTCAACGCGCTGTACCGATACCGGGCTGAGATCGTTGACGCATCCGTGCGCCCTGCCGCGCCCGTGACAATTCCCGCAGACGGCTTTGCGCTGTATGATATGGGCGTGAACACGACCGGGTATATCCGTCTGACCGCGGCTCCGGAAAAAGACGCCGTCGTGTGGGTGGTATTTAATGAAAAACTGCCGGCGGACGGCGTTCCCGACCCGGGGCGCGACAGCTGCGCGAACGTGGTGCGCTGGGCGCTGGAGGGCGGCCGCAGTTACGACCTGCTCAGCTTTGAACCCTATACCTACCGGTTCATTCAGGTCGTTGTGACGGACGGCTCCGCCCGGATTTCCGGCGTGTCTCAGCTGTGTGAGCATTATCCCGCCGCCGGCCTCAGGGATCCTTTGACCGGGCTGGAGCCTGCGCTGCAGAAAATCTATGACGCGGCGGTGGAGACCTTCCGCCAGAACGCCACCGATATTTTTATGGACTGTCCGTCCCGGGAACGCGCGGGCTGGCTGTGCGACAGCTTTTTCACCTCCCGGGCGGAATACGCGCTCACCGGCGAGAGCCGGATCGAACGGGCGTTCCTCGAGAATTTTATCATGGAGGAATCCTTCCGCTCGCTTCCCGACGGCGTTTTGCCGATGTGTTACCCCTCGGACCACCCGGACGGGACGTATATCCCCAACTGGGCGATGTGGTACGGGGTCGAGCTTGCCGAATACGCTCAGCGCAGCGGCGACCGGGAGCTGGTCGGCAGGGCGCGGGAGAAAATGTACGCCCTGGCGGCATTCCTGAAACAATACGAAAATGAATCCGGCCTGCTGGAAAAGCTGGAAAGCTGGGTCTTCGTGGAATGGAGCCGCGCCAACGATTTTGTGCAGGACGTCAATTTCCCGACGAATATGCTCTACGCGAAATTCCTTGATTGCGTCGGCGGGCTGTACGGCGACGGCGCCATGCTGGAAAAAGCCGCCCGGCTCAGGCGGACCATCCGGCAGACTGCGTTCGACGGCGATTTCTTTATTGACAACGCGGTGCGGGAAAACGGAACGCTGCGCCTGACGGAAAACCACACGGAGACGGCGCAGTATTACGCCTTTTTCTCCGGCGTCGCGACGCCGGAAACCGACCCGGCGCTTTATCGCAGGATGCTCGAGGCGTTCGGCCCGGACCGGGACCCCGAAACCGAGTATCCCGACGTGCCGGTCTCCAACGCCTTCATCGGCAATTACCTGCGGCTCGACATTCTTTATAAAAACGGCGAATATGACCGGCTGCTGCGTGAAGTCCGTTCGTTCTTCCTGCCGATGGCGGAGAGTACGGGCACGCTCTGGGAGAATATGCACGACGGCGCTTCCTGCTGCCACGGCTTTGCTTCCGGAGTGGCGTACTGGCTGCACCGGATCTGCCGATCCTGAGTAATACGAACAATCAGAAAGGGAGGGGAAACCCTGTGCAGCAAACATCGATTTACGTCGGACTGAACGACGCGGATTCCCATGAACAGAAGTTTGAGACGAATAAGTATGTCTCGATCCTGAAAAACGTCTGTTACAGTTATCATGTGGCGTTCTCCATGCATACGGTGGACGGCGGTTATTTTCATGAGGACGGCAGCTATGTCGAAGAGCGGACGCTGGTTTTGACGCTGCTGGACGTTCCGGACGCTACGGCGCGGGAGATCGCGGCGGATCTGTGCGCTTTTTTCCATCAGGAAAGCGTGATGGTCACCTCCGCGCCCGCAGAAGTATTTTTTGTGCATGATGAATTGGGGTGACAGAATATGAAGACTTATCTTCCGTTTATTCTCTGGTTCCTCCTTGCGGAGGCGATTCTGTTCGCGGTACAGTTCCCGCTGCGCAAAAAACAGCCCCGCGCGCTTGTCCGGGTGCTTCTGATCCTGCTCAAAGCGCTGCTGGGTATCGGCTTTGCCGCCCTTATGCTGGCAGGGCCGCTGTTCCTGCGGCCGGTGCAGCCCCTGATGACCGGGCTGTATGCCGCGCTGTTTACCGACGCGGCGGCGGACGCGGTGTACAGTCTTGTCTGTTATCTGCGGGACAAACGCAGGAACCTGTTTCTCCTGAAAGCCGTCAGCCTTGTCTTCGGGGCGGCGTTCGTCGCGTTCGGCATTGTGAATATGCAGTCGGTCCGGGCGAATTACCATACCTATTCGTCGCCGAAGCTGACGCGGGAGCACACCTTCGTCTATCTTGCGGATCTTCATGTGGGCGGCGCCCAGAGCTTTGAGACGACAGAGAACACCATCCGTGAAATCATTTCCCTGTCGCCGGATTTCATCGTGCTTGACGGCGATATTACCGACGATTACACGTCAAAGGAAGAAATGCTTGCCACGTGGGAGCTGTTCCGGGGCTGCGGCTGCGACGTCTTTTACGCCTACGGCAATCATGACCGTCAGAAACACGCGGAATACGCAAACGGCCTGCAGTATACGCCTGAAGAGCTTGCGGACGCGTTGACCGCATGCGGCGTGAAGATTCTTAAGGATGAGTTCTGCGTTATTTCGGACGACCTTGTCCTGCTGGGCAGGGAGGACCTGAGCGAGGGGGACGGTCGCGCCGACATCGCCTCGCTGCACAATCCCGTGCCCGGAGCTTATCTGGTCGTGGCGGACCATCAGCCCGCCGGCGTGAAGGGAAACCTTGCCTGCGGCATGGACCTTCAGGTCTCCGGCCACACCCACGCGGGGCAGTTGTTCCCGCTGCGGGCGCTGTATTCGCTGGCGGGTTACGTCTGCGGCGATTATCAGGTCGGCGACGCGATCCTGAACGTCAGCGCCGGAGCCTGCGGCTGGCGGATGCCGTTCCGCACCGACGCGCACTGCGCCTATGAAGTGATCACGCTGCAGCCGGAACAGTGACGGCCGGCCTGTTTTGAGGTGCTTATATGCGATTGTTTGATGAGATCCCGCGCCTTGCGGACGACCGTATCCTGCTGCGGGAGCTGACGGCGGAGGACGCGCCGGCGCTCTCGGAAATCGCCGGGGATCCGGAGATCTACCGGTATCTTCCCACGTTCCTGTACGAGCAGAAATATCCGGACGCGAAAACCGTGATCGCCCGCATGCGGGAGGAGTGCTTTGAACCGAAAGAATCGATTTTCCTCGGCGTTTGTCTTCGGACAGATCCCTCCCGGGTCGTCGGCCTTGCCGAGATCTATAATTATGAGCCGGAGAAGGAGAAGGCCTCCATCGGCTACCGGCTGAACCGGGCGTACTGGGGGCAGGGGATCGCCTCTGCGGCCGTCGCGCTGCTGCGGGATTATCTGACCGGGCGCACCGACGTGCGCAAAATCACCGCCCACGTGATGGTGGAAAACGAAGCCTCCGCCAAGGTGCTGGAACGCAACGGCTTTGAGCTGAAATGGACCGGCCTTCGCGAGGACTGGGGCAAGGGCGTCCCGGTGACGATCAATAAATTCAGATATAAGAAGGAGAAAGCCAACAATGAAACAATATGACGTGGCGGCGTATATCTGGCCGTCGTATACCGGC
This sequence comes from Oscillospiraceae bacterium, assembly GCA_902774165.1. Lineage (GTDB taxonomy): Bacteria > Bacillota > Clostridia > Oscillospirales > Acutalibacteraceae > RGIG2774. The sequence goes on along the minus strand of CACYHJ010000126.1, from coordinate 5,675 downwards.
AGAGAACCCCGCAGCCGGCAGTTCTGGGAGCAGGGGATCGGCGAATGGCAGACCGTGCTCAGCGCCGAGAAGAGAACGGAGGAACAGATCCTGCCCCGCAAGCCTCTGTGGGGCGCCGTTGACGAGGCGGACCCGCAGGTGATGGAATTCCAGATCAGGGAAGCCCTGCGCCACGGCGTCAACGTGTTTATCTACGACTGGTACTGGTATGACCGCCGCCCGTTTCTTGAACAGTGCCTTGACGAGGGCTTCCTCGGCGCGCCCAACAACGGGGAGATGCGCTTTTATCTGATGTGGGCGAATCATGACGCGGGCTACACCTGGGATAAGCGGCAGTCCGGCCTCGATGAGATCGTCTGGCTCGGCAGTCAGCCCCGCGAGGAGTTCGACCGGGTCTGCCGCCGTGTGATCGACCTGTATTTCAAACGGCCGAATTATTATAAAATCGACGGCTGTCCGGTGTTTATGATCTATGAGGTGATGAACCTTGTCAAGGGCCTGGGCGGCATTGAAAAAACAAAGGAAGCGCTGGCGCATTTCAGAAGTCTCGTGGCGCGGTCAACGTCAGCGGCGTGGATTCCAACCGCAGCGGCTCCGCGAAGGATATCGTGAAAATGCTCGGCTTTGACTCCGTCACCCATTATCAGTTCGTCCATTTCACAGACTGCGACCGCAGCTATTCGGAGATTCTGCCGGACGTGCAGAAGGAATGGGACCGCCTGAGGCGCGAATATAACGTGCCCTATTATCCCCACGTCTCCGTCGGCTGGGACAACAATCCCCGCCATCAATTCCTCACCCGTCCGATCATGCGGGACAACACCCCGGAGAATTTCAAACAGGGCCTTCGGATGGCAAAGGAATACGCCGACCGATACAACGCCGTCCCGCTGATCACGATCAATTCCTGGAACGAGTGGACCGAAATGAGCTACCTTGAACCCGACGACGTCTACGGGTACGGCTATCTCGAGGCCGTGCGCGACGTATTTACAGATGAAATAAAATAAGGAGATTTTTTTATGCGTTACGAAATCAAAGGCGAGAATCTGCCCGTTGTGATCTGTTCCCTTGATCCGGGCGAGTTTATGATGTGCGAGAGCGGTTCCATGTCCTGGATGGACGACGGGATCCGGATGGAGACCGAGGGCGGCGGCATCGGCAAAATGTTCGGCAGAATGTTTTCCGGCGAGAAAATGTTCCGCAACCGGTATATTGCCGAGCGGGCGGGGGAGATCGCGTTCGCGTCTTCCTTCCCCGGCTCGATCCGCGCGGTAACGATCACGCCGGATAAACCGGTGATCGCGCAGAAGGGCGCCTTCCTTGCCTCCTGCGGCAACGTCGAAACGTCGGTCTTTTTCCAGAAACGTCTGGGCGGCGGCCTGTTCGGCGGCGAAGGGTTCATTATGCAGAAGTATACCGGGCAGGGGCTTGTTTTCCTTGAAATCGACGGCTCCGCGGTGGAATATGACCTGCGTCCCGGCGAGCGGAAAATCGTGGATACCGGTTATCTTGCCGCGATGGACGCGAGCTGCACGATGGACGTTCAGTCCGTCAAGGGCGTAAAGAACGTGCTGTTCGGCGGCGAGGGGCTGTTCAATACCATGATCACCGGCCCCGGCCATATCATCCTGCAGACCATGCCCATCAACCGCACCGCCATGACCCTTTACGCCTATATGCCGCACCCGTCATCGAACTGACCGCCCGGAAACGGAGGAAGCGCCATGAAAATCAAAAGCGTCGGCGAGGCGCGGACCATTCTCAGCAATCCTCTGAGCCACCATAATTATTTCGGCTGGCCCAGCGTTGCCCGGCTGCAGAACGGGGCGATTGCGGTCGTCTGCTCCGGCTATCGCTGCGAGCATATCTGTCCCTTCGGCAAGGCGGTGATGGCGCTGAGCTTTGACGAGGGGGAAACGTATACCGGCGCCTGGCCGGTGATCGACACCCCGCTGGACGACCGGGACGCGGGCGTCGTGCCCTTCGGCGAGCGCGGCGTGATCTTCACGTCCTTCAATAATACCCGCGCCGCCCAGCGCGGCTGGAACCCGGTCCTGCCGGAGCAGGCTCAGGAGCTGCGGCTTCGCAACCGGTATTTTCAGGCTTATCTCGACACGGTTCCGGATGCGCAGGAATCCGCCTTTCTCGGCGCCACGTTCCGTCTGAGTTTTGACTGCGGGCAGACCTTCGGCCTGCTGCGGCGCAGTCCGGTGACGTCGCCCCACGGGCCGGCGGTTCTTTCCGACGGTTCCCTTCTGTGGGTGGGCAGGACCTTTTCCGCGGACGACAGATTTTCCGCGGAAAACCGGCTGGAAGCATGGCGCGTGAATCCCGACGGAACTATGGATTTTGTCGGCGCCGTGCCGGACGTTTATCAAAACGGTGCGCGCGTCGACGCCTGCGAGCCTCATACGATCGAGCTTGCCGACGGAACGCTGCTGTGCCATTTTCGCGGTGAGGGCGGCGGCCTGTTCACCACATACCAGACCCGGTCCCGGGACGGCGGCAAAACCTGGAGCGCGCCGGAACAGCTGCTTTCCGACCGCGGGGGAGCGCCCGCGCACCTTTTGCGGCATTCCTCCGGGGCGCTCGTCAGCGTTTACGGCTATCGCACCGGGCCTCTGTACGGCGTGCGGGCAATGCTCAGCGCCGACGGCGGAGAGAGCTGGGAAAAAGACCTGATTCTGTGGCAGACGCCCGTCTCCGGCGATCTCGGATATCCTGCGACGGCAGAGCTGTCCGACGGCGCGCTGCTGACGGTATTTTACGCAAAGGATGAGGAGCCCGGCCCGGCGGTGATCAAACAGATCCGCTGGGAACCGGATCTGTCGGAGTAATACAATGAAGAGTGTATTTAAAACAATCACGCATACCGTGGATTTCTGCGTCGTCGGCGGAGGGCTCTCCGGGCTTTGCGCCGCGGTGGCGGCCGCCCGGCACGGGGCGCGGGTCGCGCTGATGCAGGACCGGCCCATGCTCGGCGGAAACGCCTCCGGCGAGATCCGCATGTGGGTCTGCGGCGCCCAGGGGGAGAACCTGCTGGAAACCGGCATCCTTGAGGAACTGATGCTGGAAAACCTCTACCGCAACCCCGACCGGAATTATTCCGTCTGGGAGGGCGTTCTCTATGAGATCGCCGCTTATCAGCCCGGGCTGGAGCTGATTCTGAACTGCTCCTGCCTCGACTGTGAGATGGACGGGGACCGGATCGCTTCCGTGACCGGCTGGCAGACCACGACGCAGACCTACCATACCGTCAGCGCCTCGGTTTTTGCCGACTGTTCCGGCGACAGCGTGCTCGCGCCCCTGACCGGCGCCGAATACCGATACGGCAGAGAGGGCAGGGGCGAATTCGGCGAGGATATCGCACCCGAAAAGCCGGACCGCAAGACCATGGGCATGAGCTGTATGATTCAGGCGCGGGAGACGGAGGAACCCTCTGGTTTTATCCCGCCGAAATGGGCGTACCGTTATACAAAGAAAGACCTGCCGTACCGTCTGCCGGATATGAGCGGACCGTGCGAAAACTTCTGGTATCTGGAGCTGGGCGGCGAGCACGACGCCATCGCAGACACCGAGACGCTCCGCGACGAGCTGCTCCGTATTGCATACGGGATGTGGGACTTCGTGAAAAACGATCCGGAGAACCGGGAGAAAAACCGGTTCTGGAAGCTGGATTGGGTGGGGATCCTTCCCGGCAAGCGGGAGAGCCGCCGTTATGTGGGCGATTATATCATGACGCAGGCGGACGTGCGCTCCGGCGGTCATTTTGAAGATCTTGCGGCGTACGGCGGCTGGTCTATGGACGACCACGACCCCGGCGGCTTCCGGTCTGCAGGCCCGCCGACGGTTTTCCATCCCGCGCCGGCGCCTTACGGGATCGCCTACCGGTGCCTGTACTCCGTGAATATCCGGAATCTGATGTTTGCCGGCAGAAATATTTCCGTGACCCATACGGCCATGAGCTCCACCCGGGTCATGGGCACCTGCGCCGTGCTCGGGCAGGCAGCGGGAACCGCTGCGGCGATCGCGGTCAGATACGGCTGCTCTCCCCGGGAGGTATATCAATCTCATCTGTCCGAGCTGCGCGATACCCTGGCGGAGGACGACTGCTATCTGCCGTTTTATACCCGTCCGGTCCCCGCGCTGACGAAAAACGCGCGGCTGGAATGCGCTTCGCCGCAGGCGGAAAATCTTCGCAACGGCCTCGACCGTCCGATTGACGGCGCTGAAAACGCCGCAACTGTCGCAAAGGGCGACGCAATTACCTATTTTTTTGACGCTCCGTCAACCGTTTCCCATGTCCGGATCATCTTTGACAGCGACCTGAACCGGGAGCAGCGACTTCGGCATCTGGGCGACTGCGGCAAAAATATGCCGCATAACCGGGCGCGCGGGATGCTGTCGGTCGCGGTGCCGGCCTCCATGGTCCGCGCCTTCCGGCTCGAAGGCGTCCGTGCGGACGGTAAAACGGAGATCCTTGCCGAGGAAAACAACAATTATCAGCGTCTTCGCGCGTTTGAGGTGAACGGCGTTTACGCCGCCGTCCGGCTGATCCCGCTGGAAACCTGGGGCGCCGAAGGCTGCAGGATTTTTTCATTCGACGTCAGATAACGAAAACCGGCGCTTTGCCGGTTTTTTTGCGGAAATCCCGGGATTCTTCAAACTTTCGTCCGGAATATCTTGCAAACAGGCATAAAATGTGATAATCTTATAATGTTATACTGACGGCGTATGCGCCGTTGTTCCCGGAGGCTTATTATGATCTGCAATCAGGTGAATTTTGATACTTATTTCAACGACTATCCGGACAAGGACGGTTATTTCGGCAGGTTCGGCGGCGTGTACGTCGACGAAAAACTGAAAGCGGCGATGGCGGAGATCACCGAGGCGTATTATTCGATCTGTCAATCGAGAAAATTCATCGCCGAGCTGCGCCGCATCCGCGCCGAATTTCAGGGGCGTCCGACGCCGATTTCCCATCTGGAGCGTCTTTCCGACGCTCTGGGCGGCAAGGTCCAGCTGTACGCGAAGCGGGAGGACCTGAACCATTCCGGCGCCCATAAGCTCAACCACTGCATGGGCGAGGCGCTGCTGGCGAAGTATATGGGCAAGAAAAAGGTCATCGCCGAGACCGGCGCGGGTCAGCACGGCGTCGCGCTGGCGACTGCCGCCGCTTATTTCGGCCTGGAATGCGATATTTACATGGGCTCGGTCGACATCAGAAAGCAGGCGCCCAACGTGGCGCGCATGAAGGTGCTGGGCGCGAACGTGGTGGAGGTCACGCATGGTCTGCAGACGCTGAAGGAGGCGGTTGACGCCGCGTTTGACGCTTACAGCAAGGAGTATGAAACCGCGATCTACTGCATCGGCTCCGTGCTCGGCCCGCATCCGTTCCCGATGATGGTGCGCGATTTCCAGAGCGTCGTCGGCATCGAGGCGCGGGAACAGTTTATCAGCATGACCGGGCATCTGCCCAACGCGATCGTCGCCTGCGTGGGCGGCGGCAGCAACGCGGCGGGTCTGTTCGCCGGGTTCCTCAACGACCCGGTGGAGATCTACGGCATTGAGCCGCTCGGAAGAGGCGCGAAGCTGGGCGATCACGCCGCAAGCCTGAAATTCGGCACCGAGGGCGTCATGCACGGCTTCAACAGCATCATGCTCAAGGATGA
>CACYHJ010000125.1 GCA_902774165.1 Oscillospiraceae bacterium | reverse complement strand
AATGGATAACAGAGTCAACGGATTCTTAGGTAAATTAAGTCTTACGATTTATCTCTCACACCGTTGGATCGCTGTTACTCTGGATAATCTCTATCCCCGTCTGACGGAATCCGGCATATTCGGTTTTACAGGCAATGAAAACGTTGACGTACCGAAAATGTGGATCATGTATCTGATTTGTGTCATTCTTTCCTGCATTGTGGTTTATGCTCTTTCGGCGCTGCTGAAAAAAGCGTCGCCGAGGCTGACAGGAAAAATCAAAAGACTGTTGGTAAGATAACGGATCCTTAAGAGAATATAAAAAAACGGCGACAGGTCGAAATTACCTGTCGTCGTGTTATAATAAATGCTTTCAATCTTCGAAATATCTGAGGCACCGTTCCGCTCCTTCCGCAGGAGAGAAGACCGCATACCAGTTCAGCTTTTCCAGTTTTTCAGAGTCCAGGGACGAGTTCGACATCAGATTATAGCCCTTCGATTCAGCATCCTCCGGGTTTTCGTATGCGATTTCCATGCCGGCGGCTTCGGCGATTTTCTTTGCAATTTCGCTGATCGTGATAATAGAGTCCGGATTGGAAATATTATACGCGTTCCCGTTTTCGCCGTTGATCAGCACAGTAAGGATCGCGGACGCGCAGTCGAGAGAATAGCAGTAAGAACGCAGCTGTGTGCCGGCGCTCTTCATGATAATCTGTTCCTTTTTTGCTGCGTTGCGTGTAAACTGAGCGGTGGCGCGGTTGTCATATCGGGTAATCGCAGGCCCGTAGATGTGGCCCGGACGCACGATGACCGTGCTGACGTCATATTCCTGTGAAAATGCGATACACAGCGTTTCCGCAGCGCGTTTGGAGCTGGGGTAGGCAGCGCGGGGATTCAGGATGTCAAGGAATCCGAAATCGTTTTCCCTGAACGGTTCCATCCCGTCTTTCTGGCCGTATACCTCGCTGGAAGAAAGGTAAAGAACGCGTTTTGTCCCGTGATCCTTTGCAAGCTTCAACAGGTGATCAAGGCCGATGAAATTCGCCTCCATCGTTTCCACCGGCTGACTGACGTATGCGGCGGGATTGGCGTTGCTGGCGCCGTGGATGATGAAATCCGCGGAAGCGTCGAGTTTCTCGGGACGGGTTGCGTCATACGGTACGAAAACATAATCCGTCCCGTCTTTCATGTGCGGGAATCTGGCCTGCGTATTCTCACGGCTTCTGCCGGCGAGAATGACGGAAATATCCGCTTGCCTTTCCGTGTTGAGAAAATGCAGGATATCCACCACGCCGGAACAGATTAGACCGGTCCCGCCGGTGATCAGGACGCTTTTTCCGTACAGGGCGTCAAGGTCGGCAATTGCCGGCAGCACAGAAGCGACGTCCTGCCAATATGAAGCATTATATTTCATTATTTCAGCCAACTTTCCTGACGCGTGTGAAGCAGAACTTCAAAAAGCTTGAGATCTTCCGTCGTTGTGATTTTCAGGTTCTCTTCAGAGCCTTTCGAAAAATAAACCTTCTCACCGAGCGCCTGCATCAGGGTGCAGGATGCCGCCGTATTTGTGATGCCTTTCTTTGCCGCCTCGTCATGCGCCCAGAGAAGCTTCTTGAGATCATAAGTGTGGGGCGTCTGTGTACGGTAAAGCTGCTCTCTCGGAATGGAGGTGTCGGAGGAAATACCGCCGTCCTCGCTGAAGAACACAGCTTCGACGCAGGGGATCGCAGTAACGGCGCTGCCGTACTGTCTGTAAACGGCAAGGCTGTTGGAGATGATCTCGCTGGATACAAGGCAGCGGTTGCCATCATGGACCATGATCGTAATGCCTTCGTCGCCCAGGCTGTTCTTGACCGCCATCAGCCCGTTATTGATCGACTCCTGTCCGGTTGCGCCGCCGGGAACGATCCATCTGAGTTTTTTGATATTGAACTGCATTGCGTAGGCTTTGACGACGTCGATCCAGTTCGGCAGGGTAACGCAGACAATCGCGTCGATGCTGGGATGTTTCTGAAACGCTTCCAGCGTATAAACGATCAGGGGTTTGTTGTCGACATGGATAAACTGCTTCGGAATATCCTGTCCCATGCGCGAGCCGATCCCGGCCGCAGTGAGTAATGCTACTACCATTTTCAAATCCTCATTTCCAAAATATTTGTAAAATTAAACATCCATCAGTTTTTTGATCTCTGCGACGGTTCTCTCTGCGGCATGTCCGTCGTCGACGCTGCCCTTTTCCGCAAGGAATGTATCGCAGTCCTGAACGAATTTCTCCTCATCGAAGGAAAGAATATTATCGATCAGTCCGTCGATGTCGGAGCACGTCGGATAGGGGAGCGCGCTTAGCGGGAAGAACAGCGTGCGTTCGTGCGTCGCGTAATTGTCAACGTCTGTCGCAAAGGTAAAGCCGGGTTTCCTGCGGATCATATATTCGCAGATCCAGCTGGAATAATCCGTGATACCGGCGTCGATGCAAAGCATCAGCTCCTGAATATCCGGGTGGCCGCTGACGTCGAACACGGTTTCCGGCAGATGATAATTCTTCAGAAATTTCTTGGTCCTGGCGTGGAACCGGGTAAGAATGACCCAGGAACCGCCAAAGCGTTGTTCAAGCGCGTTCGTCAGTCGGCCGTAATCGATCGTGTAAGGGGAAAGATCTCCGTCGTCGCGGAAGGTCGGCCCGTACATGCACATGTGCGCGTCCATGGGGATTTCATACTTCTCCCGGATCGCCCGATTGATTTCGGCGATTTTTTCCTGATCCTTGCACAACAGGATATCGTTCCTCGGGTGCCCGAACTGCCAAATCGGAGTTTCCTTCCAAAAATCTTCGCGATAGATATCATCCTCAAAATGGCTGTTTGAGATGATATAATCCGTCATTTTACCTTCGCGTTCCGCCTGCTTCAGCCATTTTTTATTGTTATTCGCATCCCTGCCGAATTTCTTGATTCCGAGCGAGCCGTGCCATGTCTCAATCAGGTATTGGTCCTTCTTCTTATGATAATCAAGAAAAGACGTGCTGATTCCGTTATCGACAATCACACGGGCAGATGCAAGTTCTTTATAAAAATCGTAACTGCCGCGGCGGGCATATTTCATTTGCTCAGGGAAAAATTCCGGTCCGGTCCGTGTGCGTTTATAAGTGCCCCAAACATAATGCGCGTCCAGCCCTTCATCCACCATGCGCTGGCAGATTGCCTTCGGGTTGCAGTCGTAGTTGCCCGTAAAATTAAGGAAAATGATTTTTTTATTATCAACTTTGGTAAAATGCGGGATCGCACGGATACATAATTTTTTAACGGTCTGATCGACGATGTCGATACATGTCTGCGTAAACCCACGGTCAATGGAAAGCTTTGCAACCTTACTCAAAAACAATTCTGAATCACCCTTTTTTTTCTATATTATATCATTCTATGATGTATTTGTCAATCGCATCTCATTGTTGCGTATATTTTTCAAAGTTTGCGTATAATAGAGAATGATATCTCAACGTTATGAAGCTCCGGGGGTGATTATTCAAAATGAGTTGTGTCGCATTGATCATTGCCGGCGGTGTCGGCGCAAGAATGGGACAGGACATCCCGAAACAGTTCATCAACGTGCAGGACAGACCCGTGATCATCTATACGCTTGAAGCGTTCCAGAAGCATCCCGGCATCGACGGGATCACCGTTGTCTGCGTTGACGGCTGGCATGACATTCTTCGCGCATATGCGAAGCAGTTCGGCATCACCAAGCTTGAATCTATTGTTTCCGGCGGCGCCAACGGCCAGTCTTCCATCCGCAACGGTCTTTACGACATTGCGTCCAGACACAGCGAAGACGACGATATCGTACTGATCCATGACGCGATCCGTCCCATGGTCAGCCAGGATATCATCAGCGACAATATCCGCGTCTGCCGTGAAAAGGGCAACGCGATCGCCGCGCTTCCCTGTACTGCCGCCATGCTTGTTACGGAGGATCAGATCAGCTCCGATACGCAGGTTCCCAGAGATAACCTGAAGGTTGCTCAGACGCCGCAGGCGTTCTTTGTCAATGAGATCGTCGGCGTCCATAAAGAAGCGCTTGAGAAGGGAATCACAAATTCCGTCGCTTCCTGTACGCTTTACGTCGAGCTCGGCAGAACCCTTTATCTTGCGCAGGGATCTGAAAAGAACATCAAGCTGACAACTTCAGAGGATATCGAGATCTTTAAGGCGCTGCTCAACGCGCATAAAGAATCCTGGATGCACTGAGAGAGATAGCTATGATCAACAAAAGCAAGATTTATAAATCATCGCTGAAAAAACTGTTACCCGAACTGCCCGAAAAGAAAGACGCGGTCGTGCTGATCACCGGCGCGACCGGTCTGATCGGGTCCTGCATTGCCGACGCGTTTTTTCTGTCCAACGCGGAAAACGGATCGTCCTACACTGTTTACGTTATGGGGCGAAGCGAGGAGAAGCTGCGCAGACGGTTTGCATACGCGGGTGAAACCCCGCTTCTTCACTGTGTTGCGCAGGACATCAACGATCCCCTTACGGAGGATATCTCACCCGATTATATTATTCATGCAGCGAGCAACGCAGACCCTGTCGCATATGCTCTTTATCCCGCGCAGACGCTGCTGACTAATATCTACGGCACAAAGAATATGCTGGATCTTGCGGTGAAAACCGGTGCCCGGCTGCTTCTCACGTCAACCTTTGAGGTGTACGGAAAGATCGAGGATAACGACGTTTACAGCGAAAATATGACCGGCGTGATCGATCTGACTGCCATCCGTTCCTGTTATCCGGAAAGCAAGAGAAGCGCCGAGCTGCTGCTGCGCTGCTATGTCCAGCAGTACGGCGTCGGCGCCGTGACCGCACGGCTTTCCAGTATCTACGGCCCGACCATGTTGAAAAATGACAGCAAAGCCCACGCGCAGTTTATCCGCAACGGTCTTGCGGGGGAGAACATTGTTCTCAAGAGCGAGGGAAAGCCCAGACGCACTTATACCTATGTGGTCGACGCTGCCGCAGGGATTCTCCGGATATTAAAAGACGGCGTTTCCGGCGAAGTTTATAATGTGTCGAATGAAAATTCGATTGCGTCGATTGCAGAGGTTGCGCAAACCGTGGCAGAGATCTGCGGAACCCGGGTTGTGTTCGATCTTCCAGACGACCTGGAGGCAAGAGGTTTTTCAAAGCCGCAGAATTGTATTCTCGACAACGGGAAACTCAGATCGCTCGGTTTTTGCGGGCGGTATCCGCTTGAGCGAGGACTTCGGGAAACCATTGAAATCCTTCGCGAGGAAACGCAAAATTAATTTATTTATCTATTGACAAACCGAATTGCGTGATATATAATCATCTTTATTAAAGGCGATAACGAAGAGGGCGTTTGCGTAAGAATCCTTCAGAGAGGCAGCGGTCGGTGAAAGCTGCCGGTATTCCCGCATTCGCTGTAGCTTCCGAGCCGGAAGGAAGAAATTTTCATTTTGGAAAGAGTAGACCCTTCCCGTGATTGCTGCGTGAAAGCATAAGGCTTGTGAAGAGCCTGAGGGGCGCCGAGCGCGCAATTTGAGTGGTACCGCGGGTATTTGTATGATGCTCGTCTCAAAGTCATTTCACTTTGGGACGGGTTTTTTCTTGTCCCGTAAGAAAGGAAGTTATCTGAATGGCGAATGAAGTTGTCGGTCTGGATTTCACAATCCGCGAAATGGCGGACAGAATCCGCGAGCTTCGGGAAATTACCGGGTTTACCCCGGAGGAGATGGCGGTTGCGACCGGCGTCTCTGTCGAGGAATATCTCGCCAATGAATCCGGCGAGGGGGACCTTACGTTTGCATTTATCTATCGCTGCGCAAAAGTGTTCAAGGTCAACGTTACCGAAATCATCGAGGGTGTCAGCCCCAACCTGAATTCCTATTTCGTGACCCGCAGCGGGGGAGGACAGAAAGTTTCCAAGGCCCACGGCATGACCTATTACAACCTTGCCTATGCGTTCCAGAACCGGATCGCCGAACCGCTGTACGTCAAGAGCAAATTCAGCCTTGAGGCGCAGAGCAAGGAGATCGAGCTGACCACCCACGCCGGTCAGGAAATCGACATCGTGGTGGAAGGCCAGCTCATGGTTCAGGTCGGCGGACACAAAGAAGTGCTCGGCCCCGGCGACTCCATCTATTTTGATTCCGGCAAGCCCCACGGCATGATCGCCTGCGGAGGGCAGGACTGTATTTTTTACGCAATCGTCCTCAATCCCACCGGCGAGCCGATCCCGGAGCTTTACCATCCGACGGCCATCAGCGCCGAAAAAGTTGAAAATACCGACACCACACCCCGCGTGTGGCAGAAATACGTCGATTTTGAGACGGATGAAAACGGTACGCCCACAAAGGTTACCTATAAAAATGAGGACAAATTCAATTTCGGCTTCGACGTGATCGATGAGATCGCCTATAAAGATCCCGAAAAGCTTGCGATGATCCACGTCTCGAATGATAAAACAGAACGCCGCTTTACCTTTACCGACGTACGCCGCGCGTCTTCCCAATGCGCGAATTATTTCAAATCTCTCGGCATCAAAAAAGGCGATCGGGTAATGCTGATCCTCAAGCGGCACTATCAGTTCTGGTTTGCGATCATCGGTCTTCATAAACTGGGCGCGATCGCCGTGCCCGCGACCTATCTTCTGCAGTCTCACGACCTTGAATACCGGTTCCGGACGGCCGGGATCTCCGCGATTCTCTGCACTGCGGACGGCTCCACCGCAGACGAGGTGGATATTGCCGCGCAGAATTTCCCGGAGCTTCAGAAGATTGTCGTCAACGGCAAACGGGACGGGTGGCGTACCTTTGACGAGGAATATACGCTGTTCTCCTCTCATTTTGAGCGCACGGAAGATTCACCCAAGGGCGACGACCTGATGCTGATGTATTTCACCTCCGGCACCTCGGGCAATCCGAAGATCGCGGCGCACAGTCACAAGCTGGCGCTGGGACATTTCATGACGGCAAAATTCTGGCATAACGTGGATCCCGACGGGCTGCATTTTACGATTTCCGACACCGGCTGGGCAAAATCCGCATGGGGAAAGCTCTACGGCCAGTGGTTCTGTGAGGCGCCGATGTTTGTCTATGACTTCGACAGGTTCCATGCGGAAGATATCCTGCCCATGTTCGCGAAGTATCATATCACCACCTTCTGCGCGCCGCCTACCATGCTGCGCATGATGATCAAGGAGGATATCTCAAAATACGACCTCTCCTCTGTCAAGCGCATGACCACCGCGGGCGAGGCGCTGAATCCCGAGGTATATTATCAGTTTGAAAAACTCACCGGCCTTCAGATTATGGAGGGCTTCGGACAGACCGAAACGGCGGTGATTATCTGCAATATGATCGGCGCGTCCCACAAGATCGGATCCATGGGCAAGCCGAATCCGATTTATGATATCCACCTTGTCGATAAAGAAGGCAACGACGTGCCGGACGGCGATCCGGGCGAGGTTGTGATCAATATTGCCGACGGCATGCCCTGCGGCCTTGCGCTCTACTATTATAAAGACGAGGAGAGTACCGCGAAAAACTGGCACGACGGATATTACCATACGGGCGA